>JANOSQ010001058.1:0-2272 GCA_031415915.1 Fimbriiglobus sp.
GCGCGGTTGTGGGGTTTCCGGCTCGCTCCGGCGATACAATACCCCCATGAGCACTTCCGAAAAGTACCTGCGGCCGGATGTCATCCAGCAGGTGGCGCGGCTCGACCTGCGGGCCAAGTTCATCGTCGAGGGGTTCCTCACGGGGTTGCACGGCAGCCCGTTCCAAGGCTTCAGCGTCGAGTTCTCCGAACACCGCAAGTACGTCTCGGGGGACGACCTCAAAGACTTGGACTGGAACGTCTACGCCAAGACCGGCAAGTACTACGTGAAGAAGTACAAGGCCGAGACGAACATGACGGGCTACCTCGTCATGGATCTGTCGAAGTCGATGGCCTACACCTACCGCCAGCAACTGACGAAGTTCGAGTACGCGATCTCGCTCGCGGCGGCGCTCGCCTACCTGATGATCCACCAGCAGGACCCCGTCGGCTTGGTGACGTTCGACACCGAGCTGCGCACGGTGCTGCCGCCCAAGAGCAAACGCACGCAGCTCGGCACCATGCTCTCGGTGCTGTCGAACTTGAAACCGACCGGCGACACGAACATCGCCCACGCGCTGTTCCAGATGGCCGCGCTGACGCGGAGCAAGTCGCTGGTGATGCTCTTCAGCGACCTGCTGACCGATCCGGAGCCGGTGATCAAGAGCCTCTACCGGCTGCGCCACGCCGGGCACGAAGTGATCCTGTTCCACATCTTGGACGAAGCCGAGGTGACGTTCCCCTTCACGGGGTTGGTGGAGTTCGAAGACCCCGAATCGCTCGACAAACTGGAGCTCGACGCCCGCGGCATCCGCAACGAATACCTCGACGGGATGAACGAATTCCGCGCCAAGTACAAGCGCGAATGCGGCTTGGCGAACGTGGACTACGTGCCGATGGACACCAGTGTGAACTTCGACAAAGCCCTGCTCGATTACCTGATCCTCCGCCAGCGGCGGTTTGCTTAGGCGAGCCGCCCCTGTCAAGGGGCGGGTGGGCAAGCAAATGTCGATTCGGTTTCTCTCCTCCCATTCTACCCGCCCCTTGACAGGGGCGGCTCGCTTCCGGGTGACCCCATGCCCCATGCCCAATTCGACCGCTCGCGTCTCATCGTGAAGCCGCTCGCCGAGCGCGTGCACGACCTCACCCTCGATTGCTTGCTCGCACTCGATTCCCCCGCCGAGTTCGACCATCCGTCGATCCCGATTCTCGCCGAAAGGTTGAAAGCGGCCAAGGACGCCGGCGCGGCGCGGATCCTCATGATGGGCGGCCATGTCCTGCGCGCCGGGACGCAGCGCCACCTCATCGACCTGATGGAGCGCGGACTCATTTCCCTCATCGCCATGAACGGCGCGGGGCCGATCCACGATTGGGAATTCGCCCTCATCGGCGCCAGCACCGAGAGCGTGGCGAAGTACGTCCGCACCGGCGAATTCGGCCTCTGGCACGAGACGGGGGCGATGAACGACACCATCAACGCCGGCGCCCGCGATGGGTTGGGTTTGGGCGAAGCGATCGGCAAGGCGATTCACGAGGGCGACTTCCCGCACAAGGGGATCAGCGTCCTCGCGGCGGCTTACCGGCTCGGGATCCCCGTGACCGTCCACATCGGCATCGGCTACGACATCATTCACGAGCACCCCAACGCCGACGGCGCCGCGCTCGGCGCCGCCAGCTACACCGACTTCCTCATCTTCGCCGAGCACGTGCGGAATTTGAAAAAGGGCGTCGTGCTCAGCTTCGGCACGGCCGTGATGGGCCCGGAGATTTATCTGAAGGCGCTGGCGATGGCGCGGAACGTCGCCCATCAAGAGGGCAAGCGCATCGCGGACTTCACGACGGCCGTCTTCGATCTGATCCCCCTGGGGGACGACTACCATACGCAAGCGCCGAAGACCGACCCGCGCTATTACTACCGGCCGTGGAAAACGATTTTGGTCCGCACCGTCGCCGACGGCGGCGAGAGCTTTTACGTGGCGGGGGATCACCGGCAAACACTTCCGGCGCTATGGCGGGCGGCCTCGGCGAGGTAAAATGCGGCGCAGCCATCATCCCTTCCCCAACACCAAATCGACGACCCAGCATCCGCGCACGTGCTCTCCGGGTTGGCGGCAGTGGAGCAGCACATCGGCGTCGGTGCAGCCGGCTGCTTTGAGCGCATCCGCGAGGATCGGCAAGCGGTCGAAGGCGCGGTCGGCGTAGATGGCGCCGGCGATGGATTGAACGGTCGGCGTGAGCCACGCGGGATCGGCGACAACGGGGCGGAAGGGGTTGGGGAAGATGTCGCGGAGTAG
>JANOSQ010001059.1:0-2114 GCA_031415915.1 Fimbriiglobus sp.
GGTGGACGAGGGCGGTCGATCCGTCGCTCACGCGTCCGGCTCGTAATCGCTCGGTGGGATCACCGACGAGCCGGACGCGTGAGTGAGCGACGGACCGCACGCCGCTCGGGAAAACAACTCCAAGAATCGAACCGGTTTACTTCTTCGCCTTCGGAATGTCGTCGTCGTAGGCGCGCACGATTTTCATCACCAACGGATTGCGGACGATGTCCGAATCTTCGAGCGTCAGCACCGAGATGCCCTCGACGTTGCGGAGACGCTGTACGGCGTCGAACAGGCCGCTGCGGATGTTCGACGGCAGGTCGATCTGCGACAGGTCGCCCGTCACGACGATCTTCGAGTTCAACCCCATCCGCGTGAGGAACATTTTCATCTGCGTGCAGGTGGCGTTCTGGCCCTCGTCCAAGATGATGCAGGCGTTCGACAGCGTGCGGCCGCGCATATAAGCGAGCGGCAGAATCTCGATGATGTCGTTCTCCAAGTACTTCTTGACGATCTCCGGTTCCATGATCTCGTTGAGCGAATCGAAGAGCGGCCGGAGGTACGGGTTGATCTTGGCGATGAGGTCGCCGGGGAGGAAGCCAAGGCGCTCGCCCGCTTCCACCGCGGGCCGCACCAACACGATCTTCTTCACCTGACCGCTGCGCAACAGCGTCACCGCCCAGCCGACGGCCAAGTACGTCTTGCCCGTACCCGCCGGGCCGACGGCGAGGACGATGTCGTGCGTTTTCAGCGCTTGGACGTACCGCCCTTGTCCATCGGTGCGCGGGCGGAGATACCGGCCCGAATCCATGACGGTCAACGCGCTGCCGGCTCCCCGCGCGTCCCCGCGGACCACTTCGAGGGCGGTGCGGACGTCTTCGGGCACGAGTCGGCCGTTCTTGCGCAGCAGCCCGCGGAGTTGGTGGAAGGCCCGCTCGGCTTGTTCGACCGGTTCCTCGGCGCCTTCCAATTGCAGCGTGTCGCCGCGCGCGATGACCTTCACGCCCAGCGCGTCGCGCACGGTGCGGAGGAATTGATCGCGCGGGCCGAAAAGGATCACCGCTTCCTCGCGGCTGTCGAGCGTGAGCGTCTTCGAGACCGATTCTGTTTCCGACATCGCAAGGCCCCGGAGTTTCCGCATCCCGTAGTGACACCGCCCCGCCGGCGGGGTTCAACGCGCGAACCAAAGATACGCCACCGGCCCGGCGAAGAGGATCGAATCGATGACGTCGAGCACGCCGCCGAAACCGGGCACCGACCGCGAGGCATCCTTCGCCAAGGCATCGCGCTTGATCAGCGATTCGGCCAAATCGCCGAGGACACCCGCGATCCCCACCACCAACCCGAACGCGCCGGCTTCGGCGATTCCCCCACCGAACAATGGGACGAACTGACCGGCCGCAATCGCCGTTCCCATGGCCACGACTAACCCACCTGCGAGACCTTCCCACGTTTTCTTGGGGCTGAGCCGCGCCGTCATCGGATGTTTTCCAAGCGCGCGACCGGTGAAGTAGGCGCCGATGTCGCAGCATTTGGGAACGAAGATCGCCAGCGCGAGCATCCAAACGGTGTGTTCCGACGGGAGCCAGCGGATCATCAGGAAGAAGCTCGGCAGCAGGCCGAGGTAACCGACGACGAGCAACGTGTGGGCGATGCGGGCCACGCATTGGCTCGGTTCGCGGTAGAAAAACATTTCGACGAGGAATGCGAGGAGGAGAAGCGCAGCGAAGAGGCAATGCCCCAAGACCTCACTCCCCCGCCCCCTCTCCGATGCGGAGAGGGGGAGCAAGAACGGCAGCAGCACGAACCCCCCCACACCCAGCAAACACAACCACTCGCGCGGCCGGCTCTCCGCCGGGAGCAACGACACCAGCTCGCGCGTGGCGAGCACGCCGACGGCGAGAGCGAGCAGGAGCAGGATCGGGAAATAGGGGGCGAAGAAGGAATCGAAGTACAACACGCCCCCGGCCGCGGCGGCCATGAGCGATCCCAGGATCAGGCGGGTTTTCAACATGCGCAGTTCCGGCCCCCCTCTCCCGGCTCTGCGGGAGAGGGGGGCATGAATGAAACATTGCGGGTCATCACACGGCCCCGCGGAGATTGACCAGCCCGCCGTATCGGCGGTCGCGCGC
>JANOSQ010001060.1:0-9230 GCA_031415915.1 Fimbriiglobus sp.
CATCAGATGCGGTTCGATCAGCCCGGTCGTGATCTTCAACTCGGCGCGCGTGTAACGGTGGTCGATCCAGATCGGCACGCCGCGGTCGGTGGTGCCGAGGAAGTCGTGCTCCTCGTTCACTTTACCGTGGTGATTGACGCAGTGGTAATCGCGGGCGATGTCGGCGCCGACGAGTTCGACGAGTTCCTCGCCCTCGTTCGGCCGGTGCAGTCCCGTCGCAATCAAGATGGTGATGCCCGAGCGCGGCACGCCGACCGATTCGAGCGTCCGCAGGATCGGCGGCAGCAGGACCTTGTTCGGCACCGGCCGGGTGATGTCGCAGATGACGACGCAGGCGGTCTTCTTGCCGCGGGCCAACTCCGCCAGCGGCGCGGTGCCGATGGGGGACGCCAGTGCCGCTTCGAGCGCGGCGGTCGGGTCGGCGATCGGCTCGGCCTCGCGGATGCTCAAGGGAGGCACGAGAAAGCGATCCTGCGGCAGCGTGACTTCGAGGCCGGTCTTGCCGTAGTCGAGCGTGAGTTTCATGGGGGAAGCCGGGAGTGGGAGTCGGGAAGCGGAAAGGGTCATATTATCGCCGGCTCCGCGAACTCGATCCGCTTCGCCGCTTCCATCGCGTCGAGGGCCACCCGCATCCGGCGGATCCCCTCGGCGACTTGCTCGGGCGACGCCACGCCGAAGCTCAACCGGCATTCGTTCCGGGGCATCGAGCCGAATTCATCGGGCACGTGGCCGAACTCGCCGGGGACATACAGCACACCCTCTTCCAAGCAGCACTTCACGAACGCCCCGTCCGGGCCGGTGGCGACGCCGGGGAAGGTCGCCCAGACGTACAGCCCGCCGGCTGGGATCGTCCACGTCACCTCGGGCCGGTCGGCGAATTCTCCCTTCAACGCCGCGAGCATCGCATCGCGTTTGGCACGGTAGACGCCGCGGAGTTTCTCGACGTGCCGGGCATAGGCGCCGCTGGCCAGCAACCGACTGATGATGTGCTGCGCGAGGTTCGACGAGCCGAAATCGTGGTTCCCTTTCAAGTTCAACACCACCCCGGCCAAGTCCCGCGGCAGCAGGGCGTAGCCGGTCTTCAAGCCGGGGGCGCAGGGCTTGGAGAAGGTGCTCGTGTAAACCACGTACCGGTTGGAAAGATCGAACTTCTTGATGCTCGGCAGATCGGGGCCATCGTAGCGCAGCTCGCGGTAGGCCGCGTCTTCGAGGATCAGGATGCGGTGCGTCTTGCTGAACTTCTCGGCGAGGGCGACCAAGCGCGGCCGGCGCTCCGCGGCCATGGTCAGCCCGGTCGGGTTCTGGAAATAATCGACCGTGTAGATGAGCTTGAGTTTGGCGATCTCACCGCTGAGTTCGAGCCGACCGAGCAAGGTTTCGAGGGCGTCGATGTCCATGCCGCCGTCGTTCATCGGCACGGAGAGGGTCTTCACCCCGCGGGTTTGCAGGACGCCGTGGTAAACGAAATACGACGGCGCTTCGCATATGACGATGTCGCCCGGATCGAACAGCGCTTCGCCGAGCAGGTAGAGCAACTGTTGCGAGCCGGTGGTGAGCACCACATCCTGCGCGGTCAGGTTCAATTCGGCCGGGCGGACGCCGTCGGCCCGGCAGACCATCTCCAAGATTTGCTCGCGGAGCTTCAGCAACCCTTGAGTGCTGCCGTATTGCAGCGCGACCCGCGCCGATTCGGGATCGTTCAGGATGGCGTCCGCGGCCGCGGCGAGTTCGGCGCTCGGGAAGCTCGATTCGTCGACGAGGCCCGCCGCCAGCGAAATCAGCCCTTCCGTTTCAATGGCCTTGCGGATGAAGTAACTGATGGGGGAATCGGCGGTGCGCAGGGCTTGTTTCGAGAGCGGCAAGGGAGGCATCGCGATCCTCGGTCGGGGAAAGCAAAAAGCCCCGGAGACAATCTCCGGGGCCGGCGTGATTCGATCGCGCGGTTCCGGAGTTTACGTCGCCGCAATGGCGCGGAGATCCGCGGCCGCGAGGGCGGCCACAGCGATCCGGGCGTAGCGGGCGACGGGCATCGGGAACCTGAAACGAATTTCAACGGGTGAAGTATAAGCTCCGAGTCGGCGTTTGCAAGTTGATCGCGTCGGAATTGCCGAGATACGAGCCGGAAGCGTGAGCGACGGACCGATTGCATGGAGCCACGATTCGAAACTCGCCGAGAGTCATGCGGTCCGTCGCACACGCTTCCGGCTCGTATCGCGACCGGCCATTCGTGTGCGCCTTGCCGGTGGCCCGGGAGCCGCTATACTGCGCCTTCTGGAAAATGTTTCGTTCCGCGCACGGACTACCGTGCCGAAGGGGTGTCTGCGATGGGTATGCATTGCCGAGTTTGCCAGAAGAAGCCCGCCATGGGCAACCAGAAGACCTACCGCGGTAAAGCCAAATACCTCGGCGGCGTCGGGAAGAAGATCACCGGGATCACCAAGCGCGTCTACAAGCCGAACCTCCAGTGCATCCGCGTGGACGACAACGGCAAGACCGTCCGCAAGTGGGTCTGCGTGCAGTGCATCCGCTCCGGTCGTATCGCCCGGCCGGTCATCCGCAAGCCGTTCTCCACCGTCGTGGTCTAAGCATGTCGCTCAGCCTCGCGGACGTTAAAAAAGTCGCGACCCTCGCCCGGCTGGAACTCAGCCCGGGCGCCCTCGCGCAGATGGCCGACCAACTCAACAAAATCCTCGGCTACGTCGATCAACTCAACGAAGTGGACACCGAAGGCCTCGAACCGTTGGCCCACCCGCTGCCCCTGCGCAACGTCTTCCGCGACGATATTCCGACGCCATCTCTGC
The DNA here is from genome assembly GCA_031415915.1 of Fimbriiglobus sp. Lineage (GTDB taxonomy): Bacteria > Planctomycetota > Planctomycetia > Gemmatales > Gemmataceae > JALHQU01. Next base: position 2,802 of record JANOSQ010001060.1, read on the forward strand.
CCGTCGATGCTGCGTTGCAGAACGCCCCCAATCGCCTCGCCGATTTCTTCGGCGTCCCCGCCGTGTTCGACACCGACGCGGGTTGAACTCCCCGACGACCCGAGCGGGTGAGCGCGCCTACAATAGCCGCACACCCCTCCGGAAAGCGCACCCCATGGCGGCAACCGATTTCGTCGTGGCGATCACGGGGGCGAGCGGCTCGGCGTACGCCCTGCGCTTGCTCGAAGTCCTGCTGAAGGCGGGGCGGACGGTTCACCTCGTCATCAGCCCGGCCGCGACGGAAGTTTTCGACCGCGAGATCGGCCGGGCGATCCCGCTCGACCCCGCTTCCTTCGACCCGGTGCTCTTGCTCGGGCCGGCGGCCGCGGGGTTGAACTTCGACCGCTTGAAATACCACAACTATCGCAACTTCCAAGCGGGCATCGCCAGCGGATCGTTCCTCACGGGGGGCATGGTGATCTGCCCGTGCAGCATGGGCACCATCGCGGCGATCGCCCACGGGATTTCCGAAAACTTGATTCACCGCGCCGCCGACGTGCATCTGAAAGAGAAGCGGAAGTTGATCGTCGTGCCGCGCGAGACCCCGCTGGGGCTGGTTCAGTTGAAGAATCTCGTGGCCATCGCGGAGGCCGGAGCGGTGGTTCTCCCGGCGATGCCCGCGTTCTACACGCTGCCGCAAAGCATCGGCGATATGGTCGATTTCGTCGTGAGCCGCATCTGCGATCAACTCGGCGTCGAAAGCGGTCTGGCCAAACGCTGGGGCTGACTCTAGTTACCCCAATTTGCCTAACCGTTCCCATCCACACGGTCGGCGGCGCCAACTCCGAAAAAGCGTGCACTCGCATTGGAGTCGGCGCAAGATTGGCCTAACTTCCAGCGTCTACTCTTCACACGATCCGTAGCTTGGAGCATTCCATGTCGAACGTCAAACGCCTCGCCTTGGCCCTGTTGGTGGCCGCTTCGCTGCTCGGCGCCGTCGGCTGCCGCCACTGCAACCGCTTCCGCGATTCCAACACCGACTGCCGGGATTGAGGCCTTACCACCTTCGGTGGTGGTAGTGCATCCCGAAGCCGGGCGGGCCGTACGGATCCATGATGATCACCGGCGGCGGGGGCTGGCGGATGTAGACCGGCTCGCGGACCACGACCACCGGTCGCGGGGCCGGTTCGCCGGCATTCTGCATTTCGACGATGACGCTATCGGGAACACTGCTCGCCTTCAGGTAGTTCAAATCGTTGACGCTGAGCACGAACCGCATCCGGTTCTGGCGGATGTGGTTGATGATGACGCGGTCGCTCTGGCCGTTCTTGGCCATCTGAACGACTTCATCGACGCGGTTCGGCTGAGCTTCGGCGTAAGCTTGCGCCGCCACCACCCCTTGGCGATCCTTTTCCTTGTTGTCGGCGCGGTCGACATCGTTGCCGATAATGCCGCCGATCCCGGCGCCGGCGAGCGTGCCGACCACGGCGCCTGTCTTGGGGTTGCCGGTCGCCACTCCGATGGCGGTGCCGACGCCGGCGCCGATCAAGCCGCCGAGGCCGACGCCCTTCTCGGTGTTGTTCATCGTCGAACAGCCGGTCTGGCCGAGTATCAGCAGGGCGAACGCCGCGGGTACGATCAGGCGACGCATGGGTGGCTCCTCAAAAGCGAATTGCGGATTTCCGATCTCGGAGTGAAGCATCCGCAAGGGGCGCCTCATAATTCCGCAATCCGAAATCCGCAATCCGAAATCGGCTCAGTTCGAGAACTCGGGCCGGCGCTTGGCGAGTTGCGATTGCAACCGGGCGACGATGCTGCTGTGCATTTGGCTGACGCGCGATTCGCTGAGGTTGAGCGTGACCCCGATCTCTTTCATGGTCATCTCCTCGTAGTAATAGAGGATGACGATGAGCCGCTCGTTGCGGTTGAGGCCGCGGGTCACCAGGCGCATCAAGTCCCGGTTTTGCAGCCGGTTGGTGGGATCTTCGGATTTCTTGTCTTCGAGGACGTCGATCTCGCGGACGTCCTTGTAGCTGTCGGTCTCGTACCACTTCTTGTTGAGGCTGACGAGGTTGACGGCGGAAGCCTCGGTGACGAGCGCTTCGATCTGCTCCATGGGCACGCCCATTTTCTCGCAGAGCTCTTCGCGGGTCGGCGGTCGGCCGAGCGCCGCTTCGAGCGCTTTCATGGCCGCCGACACTTTGCTCTGCTTGCTGCGGACGAGCCGCGGCACCCAGTCCATGGTGCGGAGTTCGTCGAGCATGGCCCCGCGGATCCGCGGCACGCAGTACGTTTCGAACTTGACCCCGCGCTCGAGGTCAAAGGCGTCCACGGCGTCGAGCAGCCCGAAGGTGCCGGCGCTGATGAGGTCGTCGAGATCGACGCCGTCCGGCAGCCTGGCCCAGATGCGCTCGGCGTTGTACTTGACCAAGTGCAAGTAGTTTTCGAGCAGGCGGTTCCGCAGATCGACGCGCGGGTCGGCCCGGTAGTCTTTCCAAACCTGCCCAATTTCCGGCTCGGCAATTCGCGTCACCATCGGAATCCTCCCTGATGAGCGGCGCCCGACGACGGATCCGACATTCGCAATGGCCGGCTCGCGCCGCGCCATTCCCCCGCGAATCCCGAATCGGTGGACGGCGCGGGCCGTCCGAGTGTCGCCGAGTGCTGTCCCCCGGATGCCCAACGGGAAGTATGCGGCATCCGCTACGCTAGTATCGTCCCCGAACGGACCGGCCTCCAAGGAAACCGGCCATTCGCCGTATGAATCGGCGAGCCCCCGCCGCAGAACGATGCCCGTCGGTGCAGAACCCCGGCGCGCCCTTTCGGAACGGACCGGGATGTGCGGTTCGACCCGCGGAATCGTCCGGTTCCCCAACCGTGCGACCCGCGGAATCGATCCGAGTGCCTCGCTCTGCGTGCGGGCCTGATAACGACACTCCCCCGCCATGTCGAGAGAAATCCGCCCGAAATCGGGATCGATTCCGACCCCCGCGCACATCCCCGTTCCCTACTATTTCCCCATCGTTCCCCAGCGGATCCAGATTCCCATGCCCCACGTCGAACAATACGCCGCCCTCGTCGCCTACTCCAAAGAGCTCGCGGTGCTCCAATCCTGTTCCTCCCTACTCGGCTGGGATCAGCAGACGTACATGCCCAAAGGGGGCGCCGCGTTCCGCGGGGAGCAACTGGCATTGCTGGCGCGTCTCGCGCATGAGCAGGCCATTCATCCGCGATACGCCACGTTGCTGAACGAAGTGCGGGGAGAATTTCCCGAAGACACCCCCGAGGCGGCCAACATCCGCGAGTGGCAGCGCGCTTACGACCGCGCCATCAAGCTGCCGGAGGATCTCGTCGAAGACTTGGCCCGCGTTACCGCCGCCGCGCACGAAGCCTGGGTCGAAGCTCGGAAAGCCAATACCTATTCCACGTTCCAACCCCATCTCGAAACGATCCTGAAGCTGAAGCGCGAGGAAGCCGCCGCGGTCCGCACCCGGGAACACGCCCACCTCTACGACGCGCTGCTCGACGAGTACGAACCCGGCGCGTCCGCCAATGAACTGCGGGATCTCTTCGCCAACCTCACCGCGGCCGTCGTGCCCTTGGTGAAGGCCATCGGAGAATCCACTCGTCAACCGGATGCCGCGATCCTGGCGCGCGATTACCCCGTCGACCGCCAGAAGTGGTTCGCGGAATCGGCCGCGTCCGCCTTCGGGTTCGACTTCAACGCGGGCCGACTCGATGTCACCCCGCACCCGTTCTGCTCGACCATCGGCCCCGGCGATTGCCGGATCACGACGCGGTACAACCCGAAGTTTTTCAACGAGGCCTTCTTCGGCGTCCTCCACGAAGCGGGGCACGGGCTTTACGAACAGAACCTCCCGGCCGAGCACTTCGGCACGCCGTTGGGCAGCTATTGCAGCCTCGGCGTCCACGAGAGCCAATCGCGCTTCTGGGAGAATCAGGTCGGCCGGTCGCGCCCGTTCTGGCACGGGATGCTGCCGCGGATGAAACAGGCCTTCCCCGGCACCCTCGACGATGTGTCGCTCGATTCATTCGAGTTCGCCGTGAACGCGGTGAAGCCGTCGCTCATCCGCGTGGAAGCGGACGAGGCGACCTACAATTTGCACATCGCCATCCGCTTCGAGCTGGAACTGGCGCTGATCACCGGCGATTTGCAAGCGGCCGAGTTGCCCGGAGCGTGGAACGAGAAGTACAAGGCCTATCTCGGCATCGCCCCGACCACGGACGCCGACGGCTGCTTGCAGGACGTCCACTGGAGCTTCGGCGGCATCGGTTACTTCCCGACCTACACCCTCGGCAACATGCTCGCGGCGCAGTTGCAGAAGGCGATGCCCTATTCCGATGACGCGGTTCGCGCCGGCGACTTCACGGGGCTGAAATCGTGGCTCAGGGAGAACGTCCAACGCCATGGGCGCCGCTATCGGGCGAATGAACTCTGCACCCGCGCCACCGGGCAACCGCTGTCGCCGCAGCCGTTCGTGGAGTACCTCGCGGAGAAATACGGCCGGCTGTACGGGGTGTGAACTTCAATCGACGAGCTTCTTGCGCCGCAGGGTGTGGTGGTAGTTCTGGGCGAACCGGTGCGCTTCATCCCGCACGTACATCAGCAATCGCAACGCCGCGGCGTTCTTGCCGAGCTTGATCGACTCCGCCTGACCGGGCACGAAGATTTCCTCCTGCTGCTTCGCCAGCGAGATCACCGTCGGCGGCGTGATGCCCATCGCTTCGAAGGCGTCCATCGCCGCGCTCAGTTGACCCTTGCCGCCGTCGATGAGCAAGATGTCCGGGAAGATGCTGCCGTCGTCGGTCATGCGTTTGAAGCGCCGGAAGACCACTTCGCGCATCGAAGCGAAGTCGTCCACCCCTTCCACGGTTTTGATCTTGAAGCGCCGGTAGCCATCTTTGAACGGCAAGCCATCGAGGAACGACACGAGCGACGCCACGGTCTCCGAACCTTGCAGGTGGGCGATGTCCATCCCTTCGATAGTCCGCGGCACCTTCGGCAGACCGAGAACCTTCTTCAGCCCGAGCAACCCTTTTTTCGGGTCGATGTGGAAGACTTCCGGCTGGGCGTGCTTGTCCACGTCGCCGCGGAGTTCGAGCTTCTTCAGCGCCGCGATTTCATCGCGGATGCGGCCCGCTTTCTCGTACTGCATCGCCGTGCTCGCTTCGAGCATCTCGCGCTCCATCCGCCGGAAGAGCTTGGCGCTCTTCCCTTCCAAAATCATGATGAGCTTCTTGATCTGCTTGCGGTAATCCTCTTTGCTCACGCGGAAGTTGCACGGGGCCGTGCACTGGCGGATGCTGTGGAGCAAGCAAGGCCGGTAGTAGCGCCATTGGTCTTGATCGCTGCGGATATCGAGCGTGCAGGTGCGAAACTTCAGCACGCGCTGGAGCACGTTCATCGCGTCCTTTAAGCGGGCCTTGCTGAGGAACGGCCCATAAAGCCGAACCCCTTAGCGGCGCGGTGTCCGTGTGACTTCGACGCGCGGGAACTCTTCCCGCGTGCGGATTTGCAAGTACGGGAACGACTTGCCGTCCTTCAAATCCTTGTTGAACTTCGGCCGGATGTCTTTGATGAGCCGGGCTTCGCGCATCAGCGCGTCGACTTCGCTTTCGCACGGGATGAAGTCGATATCGGCGATCTGCTTGACGAGTTCGCACGTCCGCAGGTCGATCGCCGCTTCCTTGTTGAAGTAACTCCCCGCCCGGCTGCGCAAGCTCTTCGCCTTGCCGATGTAGATGACGGTCCCCGCGGCGTCCTTCATGAGGTAAACGCCGGGCGTGTGCGGAAAGGTTTTGACCTTCTCCGAAGGGGGGAGCAAGAGTTCCGGTTCGGGCATCGGTGCTGAGTCCATCCTGGATCTGATTGGCCACTGCGCATTATAGCCGCGTCATACCTGCGGATGATCGTGCGCGTGCTCGTGCGCCCGCGCTACTCTCCGGGGCCGGCCGGTTCGGAGAATTCGACCCCGGCGTAGATATCGCGCAGGGGGATGGTCACATCGACGGTGACGATCATGAGCGAACCGTCGAATCCTTCCGCGCAGGTGTATATCCATGTGCGCCGATCGGACGCCCGGACATACCGTGTGCAAATGAGCTGATCCGATTCCACGAACACGATCTCCGCCAAGCTCTCGATCTCGCGGTAGCTGCGAAACTTCACACCCAGATCGCGGCCCGCCGTGGGTTCGGACAGCACTTCGATGATGACGGAGGGGTTCGACAGGCAATACTCGTCGCGGTCGGCGAACCGTGGAAGTCCGCACAGAATCAACACATCCGGATAGGTTTGAAGTCCGGTTGCCGCGACTTTGATCCGCATCGTGCTCGACAGCGTTTGAAATCGGGTCCCCTTGATACGGGCGCCGATCTCGACGACCAAGTTCGCTTTGATCCGACTGTGGTGGAACGTCAGTCCGAAAT
>JANOSQ010001061.1:0-5285 GCA_031415915.1 Fimbriiglobus sp.
GTTGTGGCGGAAGCGGGAGTGAGCGACTCGGTTCGACGTTCACTCCTTGCTCAGCGCTTCGTCCGTGTTGAACAGCAGGTTGCACAGCGATGCCCATGCCGCGAGTTCGCCCGGCAGCAGCTTCGCGTCCGGCTTGCTGGCGCCGATGGCGAGCAAATCCTTCGCGGCCTGCGGATCCTTCTTGTACTGGCCGCGCAAGCGTTCCAGTGCACCCAGTAGAATCTTCGCCTCGTCGGGTTTCGGCGCACGCGTCAGGATCGCTCGGAACGCCGCGTCGATGCGCTCCGCGTCAGTGAACTTCTCCTTCAATAGGACCGACTGCGCCAGCGCCCGGCCGGCTTCGACGAAGGTCGTGTCGTTGAGGGTGAGCAGCGCGTGCAGCGGGGTGTTGGTGCGGCTCGACTTCACCGAGCAGACCAACCTCGGGGAGACGTCGAAGAACATGGTCGGGCCGACGATGCGGCGCCAGAAGGTGTAGACGCTGCGGCGGTACAGCCCTTCGCCGATGTCGGGCGTGTACTGCTTACCGCCGAAGGTCGCTTCTTCCCAGACGCCGCCGGGTTGGTACGGCTTCACCGGCGGGCCACCGGGTTTATCCACGAGCAGCCCGCTCGCGGCGAGTGCTTGATCGCGGATCATCCACGAGGGCAAACGGTAGCGCGGCGCCCGGGCCAACAGGCGGTTCTCCGGGTCGCGCTCGCGGAGTTCCTTCGTGATGTTTGAACTCTGCCGGTAGGTGGCGCTGAGCACGATCGACTTCACCAATCGCTTGACATCCCAGCCCGATTCGACGAAGTCCACGGCGAGCCAATCGAGCAGTTCCGGATGGCTCGACCGCTCGCCCTGCACGCCGAAATCGTTGCTCGTCTTGACGAGGCCGATGCCGAAGAACTGCTGCCAGAGGCGGTTGACCGCCACGCGGGCCGTCAGCGGGTGTTCTTTGGTGACGAGCCAATTGGCCAGCGCCAACCGGTTGACTTTGTCCGCCTTCAAGGCCGGCAGCACTGCGGGGACGATGGCCGTCACCTTGGCGCCGGGCTTGTTGTACAGCCCCTTCTCGTAGATGAAACTGTCGCGCGGCTTGGGCATATCCTCCATCACCATGACGCGCGGAATGCCGCGCCGAGCGCTCTCGCGGGCATCGACCGCTTTGCCGAGTTCGGCGAGCTGGGACGCGTAGGGCTTGTCGGCGCCGAACTTCTTTTCGAGCGCGTCGATCTGCGCCTTGGTGCGACTGGCGGGGAGTGCCTTCAACGCATCCGCGATCTCCTTGGGCGGATCCTTTGGCTTCTCCATCTTGGCTTCCGCGTCGGCCACTGCGATCGCGAGCTTCGCCGCGGCTTCGGTGGCTTTCGCCAGAGCCGCCGTTTGCTCCGGCGTCGGCCAGTCGATGGTCGGCTTAGTGAAGGGATCGCCGCCGCCGCCGTTCACCGGGGTCTGGTTGAAGAATGCAAACAGGCCGTAGTACTCCTTCTGCGCGATCGGGTCGAACTTGTGATCGTGGCAGCGGCAGCAGTTGAAAGTGAGCCCGAGCCACACGGTGGCGACGGTCTCGGCCATGTCCATGACGTAATCGACGCGGTTCTCGTCGGGGATGCGGCCGCCCTCGCCGTTGATCGGGTGGTTGCGCAGGAACCCTGTGGCCAGCTTCTGTTCGGGCGTGGCCTTCGGGAGCAGGTCGCCGGCGATCTGTTCGACGGTGAATCGGTCGTAGGGCATGTTGGTGTTGAATGCCCGCACGGCCCAGTCGCGCCACGGGTACATCGTGCGTTCGCCGTCGCCTTGGTAGCCGTTGCTGTCGGCGTAGCGGGCCGCTTCGAGCCACTCCCAGACCATGCGCTCGCCGTAGCGCGGCGACTTCAACAAGCGATCCACGACCTTGGAATAGGCTTCGGGTGAATCGTCCTTCAGGAACGCCTCGCGTTCCTCCGCGGTCGGGGGCAGCCCCGTGAGGTCGAGCGTCACGCGCCGCAACAACGTCTCCTTTCCTGCCGAGTCGGAAGGCTTCAAGCCCTCTTTTTTCAGCCGATCTTGAATGAACGAATCGATCGAGCCTTTACGCTGGACAGGTGGGAGGAATGCCCAGTGCGTGCCCCAAGTGGCGCCGGTGTCGATCCACGCTTTCAATGTCGCGATCTGCTTCGCCGTGATTTTCTTGTTGATGTGCGGCGGCGGCATCACCTCGTTTTCGTCCGCCGAGACGATGCGCTTGATGAGTTCCGATTCGCCGCTCTTCCCCGGCACGATCACCGGATCTTTCTTCCGCAGCGCGCCGTCTTGCGTATCGAGGCGCAGGTCGGCCTTGCGCGCTTTGGCGTCCGGCCCGTGGCAGGCGTAGCAATTCTCCGAGAGGATCGGCTGCACGTCGCGGGCGAAATCGGGTTTGTCTGCGGCGTGAGCTTGCGAGGCGAACAAGAGAACGAGAATCGACCACCGCATGGGGAGGAGCCTCGACGGGAATTCGGGCGGGGAAACTATTCTACCATCCCCGCTCCGCCGGGGGCGGCGGAACGCACCGGGAATAAGAGGACTCTGCGAAACTGGATCGGTCCGTCGCTCACGCGTCCGGCTCGTATGGTAACCGCCAAGTATCGTTGCTACACCCCGGCTGTAAGGTTGGTTTTGTCAGCCCAAGTCGGAAACGGTGAAGCCAACGGAGGCTTGGCCACCCGGATCGAGCTTTGAGGTTGTCCTTCCGACGGAGATGCGACGATGTCTGAAGAGACAGAGATTTTCGACCTCACCGCCGGACACTCGCTGATCGATGTGCGCGGGGGCGGCTTCGACTCGGCACTGTCGGTGGGCGGTCGGCCGATCGTGTTCAACTGGTGCGATTGCGGGGGGAGTGTGGAGCAGTACCTCGCCCGCGCCGGGCGGACCGACTGCGAAAAGGAACTCCGGTCGCTGAGGCACACGTTGGAAGGCAACTGGCTCCCCAATGTCCCGATCAGCTCGCAGATCTTCCCTTTCCTCGAACTGTTCGTGCCGGGGCACTACCGACTCCGCCGCGTCGAATCGTGCCCAGACTGCGACACCATCGAGTTCGACGCGGCTTGGGACTTCGCGTCGAAACACGATTGCTACTATCCGTTCGGGACCGTCCTCGTGTTCACCCAGTCCACCGACTCGCTCGACCCCGATCGGGTCGCGCATTACATGGAACGCATCCGCTGCGGCCACCGGCCGATCGCGCTCACCGCTACGGCCGCGAAGGGGTGGTGCGAATTCGTCCTCGACGGCCACCACAAGTTGACGGCCTACAAAATGGCGGGGGTCGCGCCGACGTTCGTCAGCGTGTGCCGATTGGACGCGCCGCGCCTGACCCCGGAGTCGTTCGAGGCGTTCATCGGTGCGGGGCACCCATTGTCGCGACATTACCGCAAGGTGAAAAGCAAATACGATGTCGGAACGCACCCATGAGCCGGCGCCGATGGATCGCTGGGATAGCACTCCTGCGGAGCTCTATCCTCACGACGGCGGGACGGCAGATACCCCGAAGGGGACCGCACCGCCCAGCGGAGACGCACCCGTGGAGAAAGGGCTTCCAGTGACCCTGGCCAAGCGGCCCCGAAAAGCGGACATTTCTAATGGGGCCTGACAATTTCCCGCGAAGGTGCTTGACTACCCTTCGCGGATCGGTGAAAATCTCGCACTTTCGCCATTGATCCCGAGTACACAATCACCCCGCACATTCCGTTGCTTCGTCACCCTTCACCCGGATTCGCCATGGTCCCCGTTCCCAAAAAGCTCCGCTCGACCGTCCGATCCGCCACGACCCTGCGAACTTGGCTGAAGTGCGAGCAGTTGGAAGATCGCCTGACTCCCTCGGCCGCCGCACCGCCCACCTACTTCTTCGTCCACCAATCCGACACCGCGGCCACGGGCGAGGCTCCACTGGTTTCGGCCTTCAACTATCTCACCGAGCACGCGGGCCGGTTCGGGCTGACCCAAGCGGACTTGGCCGACGCGATCGTGACCGACCACTACCGCGACGCCGACATCGGGATCACCCACATTTACTTGCGGCAATCGGCGAACGGCTTGGCGGTCGAAAACGCCAACATCAACCTCGCGGTGGCCGACGACGGCCGGGTGCTGAGCGCCGCGGGCGGGTTCGTCGCCGACTTGGCCAGCCGGTTGCCGGCGGGCACGCCCGCGCCGACGCTGTCGGCGTCCGACGCCGTGATCCGGGCCGCCGCGGCGCTCGGCGTGACGCTGTCCGGGCAACCGGTGATGACCGATACGCTCGGCGGCGTCGCCGCGGTGACGGTCTTCTCCGCGCCGGAGTTGTCCCTCGACGCCATCACGGCCCGGCTGCACTACATGGCCACCGACGACGGCGGCGTGGCCTTGGGCTGGCAGATGGTGGTCCGCACCGCGGACTTGGATCACTGGTACGATCTGAGCATCGACGGCGCGACGGGGGCGATGAATTCGCTGAGCGACTGGGTGCACGACGCGACGTACAACGTGATCGAAGCGCCTGCCGAAAGCTACCAGGACGGCGGCTTCACCATCGTCACCGACCCGCACGATACCACGGCGTCCCCCTTCGGCTGGCACGACACGAACGGCGCCGCCGGGGCCGAGTTCACCGATACCCGCGGCAACAACGTCGACGCCCACCTCGACCGCGTCAACGACAACGTCCCCGACGGCGTCCGCCCGGACGGCGGCGCGGGCCTCGATTTCAGCGGGTTTACCTTCAACCCGACCGAAGCGCCCGACTCGGCCACCAACTCGCTGATCTCGCAGCTCAACCTCTTCTACGCGATCAATTACATCCACGACGTCTCGTACCACTACGGCTTCACCGAAGTGGCGGGCAACTTCCAAGTGAACAACTACGGCCGCGGCGGCGCCGGCAACGACGCCGTGCAGGCCGACGCCCTCGACGGCGGCGGCACCAACAACGCCAACTTCGCGACGCCGCCCGACGGGATCTCCCCGCGGATGCAGCAGTACATTTGGACGCCGGCGAGCCCGGATCGCGACAGTTCCCTCGACAACACCGTCGTCTACCACGAATTCGGCCACGGCATCTCGAACCGGCTCACGGGCGGCCCGGCCAACTCCAACGCGCTCAACGCCACGCAATCGCGCGGCATGGGGGAAGGCTGGAGCGACTTCTACGCCATCGCCCTGACGCAAGAGGCGGGCCACGACCGGAACGGCGCCTACGGCCTCGCCACCTACGTCTTCAACCAACCGGTCGGCGGCACCGGCCTGCGCGACTACCCGTACAGCTACAACATGGGCATCAACCCGCTGACGTTCGACGAGTA
>JANOSQ010001062.1:0-4244 GCA_031415915.1 Fimbriiglobus sp.
TCGACGCTCGCGTTTCACCCGTGCGTCCCCGCGACTTGGACGAAGTTCGAAGTCCGCTACCACTTCGGACACGCCGTATATCAAATTGAGTTTCGCGCCGTGACAACCCGCGACGCGGTCAAGGTGACCCTCGACGGGGTCGAGTGTTCGGATGGGTTTGTCCGAATGCTCGACGAGGAAAAGGAACACGAGGTCGAGGTGTTTTTCGTACCGAGGTTGTAAATTTCGACCTCATTTTGGGCGAGAAGGTTCCCAACAGGGGAGCCCTCCGCGGTCAAGCCCAACATTGCTGAGACGCAAACCGTTGCCCTGCAAGAGCTTTCCGATTGTTGCTCGCAGCGGCATGGCTTTAGCTTAAGTTCCTCATACACCAAAAGTGTTCCGAGGAGGGCAGAACGATGATTCTCAGCGACTACCGCGAAGACGATTGCGAGTATTTCGACGCCAAGGTTCCTTTTTTCGATCCGTTGCACACCGAACAATCGCTCCCCGACGAGCGGGCGTCGATTCGGCCTTCGGAAGCGGTCCAACAGAAATTCTTGTCGCACCTCTCCGACATGCCCGTCCCCGTGAGCAGCTTGCACACCCGTCGAACCACCCGCCGGTAACGAGTGTTGAACCGAAAGAGACGGCCGATCCCCGAGGGATCGGCCGTCTCTTTTTCGCGTCCACGAACTCCGGCACTTCATTTGCGTGAAGTGCATACTGCTTTGAGTTCGGAGCCGGACGCGCGAGTGACGTTCGACGCGAAAACGTCGCTCGCGCGTCCGGCTCCGAAAAAATCGGTTCCCGATCACTCGTAGAGAAAGTCCATGACTGCGAATTCGACGATTGTAGGCGGTGTTTACGCCCGCCTCCCAGACGCCCATAAAGCCGTACGCGAGCTGAGGGCGGCGGGCTTCGAAGACGCTCACATCGGCTTGATCAGCCGACGACCCGACGGCTCCTTGGATCGGGACCGCGAGGGCGCCGCCGCGATGTGGGAAGAGGGTACCGGGATCGGTGCCGCCGTGGGCGCCACGGCGGGGACGGGACTCGGCTTGGCGATCATCGCCGGGCTGCTGACCCCGATCGGGCCGGTCATCGCGGGCGGGGCCTTGGTGGGTCTACTCGCCAGCTTGGGAGTCGGGGCCACGGTCGGCAGCGCCATCGGCGGGCTCGTCGGCTTGGGCATTTCGCAGGACGATGCGGTCTACTTCGAACACGAACTCAAAGCCGGCAACACGCTCGTGACCGTGAACGCGCGGGAAGACCTCGACGAAGCCATCGACGTGCTCCAACGATCCGGCGGCAAACTCAGGCTGTGACGACGGGGCGGCAAGTTGGGAACTTGCCGCTCCAGAGAAATGCCCAGCCGATTATCGCTGGGGGATGGCGGCCGGTTTGACGGACTGTTCGTTGTAACCGCGGCCGCCGAAGCGGAGGATTAAGAAGCCCGCGAGCATGGCGACGACGGCCACAATGGCCGATATCGCGGGGCTAAAGATCGGAGCGGAGGGCGTTGCGGCGTTGAGGTCGTCGGGGTTCGGGGCGAGCGCGAAATGCGAGACGCCCGCAAACAACAACAGCGGGACCCCGATGAGGAGCAATCCGATGCCGGTGACTTTCACGATAAGCTCCTGGGGCGGTGGCGAAAGAAAAACGCCCGACGGGGAAGATTTCCGGTCGGGCGCGGGAGGTGAACGCACGCGATTACGCCCGGCTCACGCGGCCCAACAGCAGGCCGGCACCGAAGCCGATCAGCAGCGCTTGGATCGGGTACTTCTTGACCAACTCGGTCATATCCCGGCCCATCGTGCCGAGCTTGTCGCCCGCTTGGTCGTAAGCGTCTTCGGCGAAGTGCAGGGCCTTCCCTTTGGCGTCGATCGCGAAGTCTTTGGCGTCGGTCGCCAAGTGCTTGACGCGCTCGCCCGCGTCCGTGGCGAAGCCGCCGATGGCGTCGACCGCGTCTTCGGCCCGGTGTTTGACTTGCCCCACGATGCGATCCGTGCCGCTCTTGGCTTGATCGGCGCCGCGATCCACCGCGGATTTCGCTTGGTCGGCGGCGCCGTCGATGCCGCCTTTCATTTTCTCACGGAGTTCGGCCATGATCTTCTCCTCGATCGGTTGTTTCACTTGAGTTGCGACATTCCACGGGATTGAGTTTTGCACTCGCCGTGCCAATATCCCGGCCATCCTTCACTTTCACGGCCACTTTTTGTCGGTTGTCCAAGGCCCCTTGCCACGAATTCAAATGGTGGACGGTTTGGGTCAAACTCGCCGTGACGTGGGCTGCGCCGGCGTCGGAAAGCTGATTCGTAACCTCCGGGGTGAGGGCGGTGACCTCGCAGCGGTTCACGACGATCTGCGCCTTGGCGAATTGCTTGGCGATCCGCTTGCAAACGTAGCGCGTATGGGTCAACCCGCCCGGCGGGAGCGTGCAAATGATGATGACGGCGGGATTGAACGCCGCCGCGCGTTCGATGACTTCGGAAGTCAACTGCGCGACCGGCGAAACATCCACTTCCCACTTATTGGAGTCGAGAAGTAGCCGCAGCATGTTCCCGGCGAGTTCGTCGCTGTTGTCCTTGGCGGGGATCAGCATCACGCGGATTTTTTCTCTTTCGGGAATCTCTTCGACGACGGCCGCCTCGGGATCCGTCTTCGCGGGGGCCGGTTCGGTGGCATCGTCCACGATTTCGCGCAGCATCGCGAGGATTTGTGCGAGATCGTCGCCCGAGAGGTCGCCCTGTTCCCAATCGCGCTTCGCATAGGTCAGCGCCGGTACCACCACGGTATCGAAGACGTCGGCCCGCGAACGGGTCTTGGTTTCATCGCGGATAATCTCCCACGCTTCGTCCTGATCGCGGGCGGTCAGCCGTTGATAAAAACGGAGATCCGCGCTCAAGACATCTTCGTCGCCCAACAAGATTTCGAAGAACTTCAACCCGGAGACATTCTTGCCCAGCACCAGCAAGCAGACGGTGAGCGGTCCGGAGAGCACCAAGCCGACCGGGCCCCAGAGAAAGGTCCAGAATGCCGCGGCGATGAGTTGGGCGACTTCGGAGACCCCCAAGCTCGAACCGTAGAAACGGGGCTCGAGGACGTTGTTGCAGATCAATTCGAGAACGCCGTACACGGCGATGACGACCACCGGTTGCCACCAGCCGTCGGTGAAGGCGACCGTCACGAGGACCGCCGGGAGCAAGCCGAGCCAAGTGCCCAAGTAGGGGACATACCGCATCAGGGAGGCGACGACGCCCCACAAGATCGCATAGGGCACTTCGAAGAAAAACATCGCGATTGTGATGAGCACGCCGAAGGCGGTGTTGATGAGCAATTGCGTGAGCAAGTATCGGCTGATGCGCTTGGAGGCGTCATCCACGGCTTTGGTCGCCGTGGTGAGGCGGGTGTCGCCGATCAGGCGGATGAATCGGTTACGGAGATCGTCGCGCTTCCAAAGGATGAACACGGAGAGCACGAGCGCGAACGCCGCTTGGCCGAAGATTTCCGTCGCCGGGGACAGGTACCCGGGTAAGGTCGACCACCACGGGGTGCCGGTCGTGGCTTTCGTCTGATCCGGCGGCGGGCTTGGGGCAACGGCACCGGAGATGTCGTCGAACATCTCCGCGAATCGATTTTTGCCGCCGATCCCCATGGCTTCCTTCGCAGAAGCGATCTTGGCTTTGATCGCCCCGGCTCGCCCCGGTAGGGTGTCCACCAATTCGCTGAATTGCCAGGTCACTATCGCGAGAACCGCGCTCACCAGCAATCCGGCGAGAGCCACCGCCAAGAGGACAGTCGGCGCTTTGCCAAGACCGAGCCGGCGGAGCCGCACGACCAACGGATTCAGCACGAAGGCCAAAAAGATCGCCATCGTGACGGGGATGAAGACCGAACGCGCCCAATACAGGGCGGCGATGACGGTGACGGCGATGGCGAGTGCCGCCAAGGTGGACAGGGCGCGCTGCCAAGCTTTGTTCGGCGATTCGACAAGCATACCGGAGATACCTTGGGCCACGCGGCGCTGGACGGGGTGGGAATCGATGGGATCAGTCGATGTCGAGTGGGAGGCGCACGGTGAAGGTGGCCCCGCACTCCGCCCCATCGCTCGATGCTTCCAACGAGCCGCTGTGCATCTTGACCAAGCGGCTTGCCATCGCAAGACCGATGCCAAGTCCGCTCTGCGAGCGTTTCATCGTCCGGTCGATCTGCGTGAAGAACTCGAACAAGTAGGGCTTCTGCTCCGCGGGGATGCCGACGCC
>JANOSQ010001063.1:0-1745 GCA_031415915.1 Fimbriiglobus sp.
CCGCCGGCATCCCAGGTCATGGCCGCGGGGGTGGCGGAGTTGAAGAAAGCCCTCCCGAAGTGCAAGAGGGCGGAATACCCCGAAGACTCGGCCCGACTCACGGGGCAAGCTTGAAAATACCAAAAGCGGCCGGCCGAATCCCACGATTCGACCGGCCGCCGGGTGGGTATCCCGCCGGGGATCGCAGAGCCTCTTCCGTCCCAGCCCCGGTTCCGACAGGGTGGTGCGGGCCGGCGTGATAATCGTGGAAATGCAAGAGTCGTGCCAAGCCTCAATTCGCCCGAAACGCCGGGAAATCGGGCAGGTTCTACCGGCGGTTCGGCAAAAATTACAACGGTGGGCCGGTAAGAATCACCCGCAAGTCCATGACGTTGGTCCCCGTCAGACCGGGTTGCAGCAAGTCGCCGGTTTTGGCAAAGTACGGGTACGCGTCGTGGCGCATCAGGTGCCCTTGGGCATCGGTGCCGCGATCCCATGTCCCCGCATCGGCGATGGCCCCGGCCGCGTCGGTCGGCCCGTCTTCGCCGTCCGTCCCGCCGCTGAGTACGACGACGTCTTTCATCCCGTCCCGGCCCAACTCCACGAGTGTTGCCAGCACGAATTCCTGATTGCGCCCGCCCCGGCCGGGGTGTTCTCCCAGCGTCACCGTCGTTTCGCCGCCCATGAGAATGCAGACGCCTCCTCCGAGCGCCCGAACGAGTGCCGCCATGGCTTTCGCGACCTCGACCGTTTCCCCTTCGACCTCCGAGCCGAGGTTCCACATCGCGTAGCCGAGCGTGATCGCTCTCGCCTCGGCCGCGATCAACGCCACCGCATTGCTGCCGATGATGATGTTCCGCGCGTTCGCTCGCAGCGTGTCAGGAGTTTCGGGGATTTCGAAGCATGCACCGCGAACGAGATACTGCTTCACCGAAAGGGGAAGCCCCTCCCAAAGTCCGTGTCGGGTGACGATCCCGACGGCCTCCGCGAACGTCGACGGGTCGGGCGCCGTCGGTCCGGAGGCGATCACATCGAGGGGATCGCCGACGACATCCGAGATGATGAAGCTCAGCAGCAATCGACCGCGGAAGGCCTCGGCGAGCCGGCCCCCTTTGACGCGCGACAGGTGCTTGCGGACGCAGTTCATTTCGCCGATGGTCGCGCCCGAGGCATGGAGCGCTTTGGTGACGGCGAGCTTCGCTTCTAATGAAATCCCTTCGACGGGAGCCGGCAACAGCGCCGAACCGCCGCCGGAAATCAGGCAGATGGCCACGTCATCGGGGCCGGCCCCCGAGAGCAGTGCGAGCATTTCCTCGGCCCCGGCGACGCCTTCGGCCGTGGGGAAGTTGGAAGCGACCGGTCGTGCGACATGAAGGCGAATGCGCTGTGGGGAAGCGGTGAACCCGGCTGGGACGTTAACGAGGCCGTGGATCGCGCCGAGTTTGGAAACGAGCGAGTCTTCCAATCCGACGGCCATCTCCGCACCCGCTTTGCCGCAGCCGACGACGAGGATTCTCGGCGCGAACGCGATCGCCGAGCGGTCATCGTCGGAAAGACCTTCGATGGCCCGGTGCATCAGCGGCCGTGGTCGCACCGCATCGACGCCCGCATTCCAGATGTCGATGGCGTGCTGGCGCATCACTTCTTCTTCGGATCCAAGTTCGCGGCGATCTCCTCGTCGCTCACCGTCGAAGCGACCCCGTCCTTCGGCACACCCACTTTGCAGATCCAGAGCAAGGCGTTGAGCACGACCTTGCGGAAGTTGT
>JANOSQ010001064.1:0-2141 GCA_031415915.1 Fimbriiglobus sp.
CGATGCGCTGGTGGCGAAGCTGACCCCCGCGGAGAAACCCGCGCTCGTTCCGCTGACTCCCGTCGTTTCCGTGAGTGCCGACATCCTGATCACCCGGCCGGCGCCACTGCCCGAAGTCGAAGGCCCCGTGCCGATCCACCGGCACACCGAGCGCGCCGCGACCAACCAGCCCACGCCGCTCCCGTTCCGCGTGGTGCCGCGCGACGATGAAGACGAAGTCGAAGAGCCGCGCTCGAATTTGCCCGAGGGGTACGAACTGCCTTCGCTGGCGCTGTTGGCAGATGCCGACCCATTCCCCGTGGCCGACCACGAACAGAAGTTACGTGAGCGTGCGGCCCTGCTCGAAAAGACGTTCCTCGACTTCGGCATCGTCGTCCGCGTCGTCGGCATCCACACGGGCCCAGTCATCACGCAGTATGAGATTGCGTTGGAGACAGGCCTGCGGTTGAACAAGGTCACGGTGCTCGCCGATGACATCGCGTTGAACCTCGGCGTCCAAAGCGTTCGCATCGTGGCGAGCATCCCCGGCCGC
This sequence comes from Fimbriiglobus sp., assembly GCA_031415915.1. Lineage (GTDB taxonomy): Bacteria > Planctomycetota > Planctomycetia > Gemmatales > Gemmataceae > JALHQU01. The sequence goes on from JANOSQ010001064.1 coordinate 533, forward strand.
AACACCGTCGGCGTCGAGGTGCCGAACGAACACCGGCAGACGGTCCGGTTGAAGGAGATCATCCAAGCGACGACCGCGAAGACGGCCAAGTTCAAGCTGCCGATCTACCTCGGCAAAGACGTCGAAGGCCGGCCGCTGGTCTACGACATGGCGACGATGCCGCACCTGCTCATCGCCGGCCGCACGGGCACCGGGAAGTCGGTCTGTTTGAATTCGATCATCCAGAGCTTCCTGTTCAGCCGGGCGCCGGACGAGTGCCGGCTGATCCTGATCGACCCGAAGAAGGTCGAGTTCAGCGACTACGCCCGCATCCCGCACCTGATGCACCCGGTCGTGACCGACGACAAAAAATCGGAAGCGATCCTGAGCTGGGCCGTGGACAAAATGGAGGAGCGCTACGAACTGTTGCGCCGGGCCCGGGTGCGGAACATCGCCAGTTACAACGAGCTGAGTTACGACGAGATCATCAGGCGCGTCGATCCGCAGAGCGAGGACGAACGCCGGCAGATTCCGCGGAAGATGCCCTACATCGTGGTCATCGTCGACGAAGTCGGCGACTTGCTGATGTCGATGAAGAAAGAGGTCGAAGGGCACATCATCCGGCTGGCGCAGAAGTCGCGGGCTTCGGGCATCCACCTGATCCTCGCCACCCAGCGGCCTACGGTCGATGTCATCACCGGGTTGATCAAGTCGAACTTGCCGGCCCGGATTTGCTTCCAAGTGGCGAGCCGCAATGACAGCATGGTCGTACTCGACGAAAAAGGGGCCGACAAGCTCCTCGGCATGGGGGACATGCTCTTCCTGCAACCGGGCACGAGCACCATCGTGCGCGGGCAGGGTGCCTACGTCGACGACAAAGAGATCGAGCGCGTCATGGAGGAACTCGGCCAGTACGAGCCGAACTTCGAGAGCGAACTGCTGAATCTGAAGGCGAAGGACACCGTCGGTGGCGGCGACGCCGGCGAAAAGATGCGCGACCGCGATGCGCTCTACGAACAAGCGATCGAAGTGGTCTTGCGTGAGCAGCGCGGCAGTACTTCGCTTCTGCAGCGCGCCCTCGGCATCGGCTACGGCCGGGCCTCCCGGCTGATCGACTTCATGGCAGAAGACGGCATCGTCGGCACCTTCAACGGCAGCAGCGCCCGGGAGGTCTTGCTGACCAGCGAGGATTGGGAGCTGCGCAAGCGGGCGTGACCGACCCATTCGCGAGCCGGACGCGGTGAGTGAGCGACGGACCGATTGCGATCATCTGGAATCCGAAACCCACCTGTTCGCATGCGGTCTCACTCACGCCCCATCGGAACCAACTCCCGCTCGTCGCTGGTTTCCATGGGCCGTTCGAGTTCGATGGGCTCTTCTTCCTCCAGCGCGTCTCGCGTCGGGTCGCCCATCCCTTCGGGCCAGATGTGGAAGCCTCCCTTCACGCCCTCCAATTCCCACGTGCCCCAGATGCCTTTGCCCTCGTTGAACCCGGCGTAGTTCACCGTGTGCTCGCCGCGGTAGGTCTTGCGGAAGTGGGCGCTGCCGTCGTCGAGGTGGTAGGTGCCCTTGACGAAGAATTCGCCGACGCGGTCGCGGCCTTCGCCGGTCATGGCGCCGGCGCGGAAGG
>JANOSQ010001065.1:0-3886 GCA_031415915.1 Fimbriiglobus sp.
GGATGCCACGGCGATCTGGTTCGGCGGCGGGGATCAACGCAAGTTGATGGAAGCTTACGGCGGCACCGAGACCGAGAAAGCGATGCTCGCGCTGCACAAACGCGGCGGGGTGATCGGCGGAACCTCGGCCGGCGCGGCCGCACTCTCGGAGACGATGATCTCGGGCGGCACCGCGGACGCGAAGACCGAGAAAGGCTTCGGCTTCCTCCCCGGCGTCGTGGTCGATCAGCACTTCACCGAGCGGAAACGTTTGCCGCGCTTGGCGGGGTTGATCGAAAAGAACCCCGAGTGGGCCGGGTTGGGAATCGACGAGGGCACCGCGGTGATCCTCACGCAAGGGCGCTTCTTCAAGATCGTCGGGACGGGGAGTGTCACGACGGTGTTGGCGAAGTCGCCGACGAAGCCGGCGCTCGCGGAAGCGCAGAAGACCGGGGCCATCGACTTGTTCCAAATCCGCCGGGCGGCCCATTTCCGCTCGCTGAACGAACAGTTTCCCCCGGCGAAGTCGAACGAGCCGAAGGTGCCCAAGGGATCGCTGCTCATCGTCGGCGGCGGCGGGGCCGGGCCGGAGATCTGGAAGACGTTCATCGAACTCGCCGGCGGCGTCGATTCGACCATCGTCGTGGTGTCGAGCGCGAACGAAGACCCCGTCCCCAAAGACCCCGGCGAAGCGGTCGCGCTCCGACGCTTCGGGGCGAAGGCCGTCAAAATCTTGCACACGCGTGACCGCAAGGAAGCCGACAGCGAGGCGTTCACCGCGATTTTGAAGGAAGCCAAGGGCGTCTGGTTCACCGGCGGCCGGCATTGGCGCTTCGTCGATTCCTACGAGGGAACCCTGAGCGAGAAACGATTCCGCGAGGTGCTCGATCGCGGCGGCGTCATCGGTGGCAGTTCGGCCGGGGCGTCGATCCAAGCGGAGTATATGCCGCGCGGCCACCCGCTCGGGAATACGGTCGTCGCCGCGGAAGGGTACGAACGCGGCTTCGGCTATCTGCCGGGGTGCGCCGTCGATCAGCACTTCTTTGCCCGCAAGCGGCCGCCGGACATGACCGGCCTGATGAAGCAGTACCCGCAGCTCTTGGGCATCGGCATCGACGAGGGGACGGCCATCGTGGTCAAGGGGACGACCGCGGAGGTCATTGGGAAGACGAAGGTCGGCTTCTACGATCCGAAAACGTGGACAAAGCCCGGCGAGAAGGACTACCTCGAGGTGCCGGCGGGCGGGAAGTACGACCTCAAGAATCGCAAGAAGCTCGATTGAGTCGTCGAATCGGCGCGGGCGGGCGTTGAACGGGTAGCCGCAATCTGGCACCGATGGCCCCGCCCCCGCTAGAATGGCTAAGATGATCCCGCCGGGTGCTTTTCCGCAGGTTCGAGATTCTCTCCCATGATCGGCAAGAAGTGGTGGCTCGCCGCGGTCGTTGCGGGCACGGTCGCGTTCGTCGGCTGCAAGCCGGACGAAGAAATCCGCACCTACACGGTGGAAAAAGAGCCGGAGAAGCCCATCCGCCCCGACGACGCCGGGGAAGGCAAAATGCGGATGCTGGCCGCGATCATCCCGACGGGGGAGAATTTGAGCTACTTCGTCCGCTTCCTCGGCACCGCGGAGACAGTCGCCCCTTACGAAGCCGACTTCGAGGGCTTCGTCAAATCGATCGTACCGAGCGCGGATCCCAAGGTGCCGATGACGTGGACGATCCCCGCGGGCTGGAAGCTCGGCAAAGCGATGAAAGAGCGAGTCGTGACGCTGACCCCGGTCGCCGGGCCGGATACCGTCGCGATGTACATCTCCCAGCCGTTCGGCGGGACGATGCTGATGAACGTGAACCGCTGGCGGACCGACTTCCTCGGGGTGAAGCCCATCGCCGCCGACGAACTCGACGCGATCGCCCGGCCGGTCCAACTCGGCGCGACCAAAGCCTTCATCTTCGACCTGCGCGGCCCCGGCGGCGCCGGCCGCATGGGCGGGCCGATGTCCGGCAAGAACTGAACCGAACGCACAATCCGATTCGTCCGCCGCGCGGGCGTGGAGCTAGCCGATGAACCCGAACCTCTCCGACGACCCCCGCCCGCGCATCCGCCGGGCCGGCCCGCACCCGCTCTACACCGCCTTGAAGATCGTGGCCTCCCTGCGCCTGACGGTCGCCCTCTTCGCGATGGCGGTCGTGCTCGTCTTCTTCGGCACCCTCGCGCAAAAGAACACCGGCATCTGGACCGTCGTCGACGATTACTTCTACTCGTGGTTCGTGAAAATCGACCTGAACCTGCCCGTGCAACTCGGGCAGGTGTTTCTCAACTTCCCGACCCACTGGAAATTGCAAGGCTGGATCCCCTTCCCAGCCGGCAAGCTCATCGGCTGGGCGATGTTCTTCAACCTGCTGGCCGCGCACGCCATCCGCTTCAAGCTGACGTGGAAACGCTCCGGCATTTTCATCCTGCACGCCGGCGTCGTGACGCTGTTGATCGGCGAATACGTCACCCGCGAGTTCCAAGTCGAACAGCGGATGGTCATCGAAGAACAGAGTTCGTCGAACTACGCCTTCGACACGCGTTCGAGCGAACTCGCCTTCGTGACCCCCGGCGAGGGGGACCTGCAGAAAATGACCGTCGTCCCCGGCTCGCGCTTGCAAGCCGCACTCGCGGACAAGTCGCGTATCTCTCACCCGGATATCCCGGTCGATGTCGAAGTGCTCGATTACATGCCCAATAGCAAGTTCTCCAAAACGCCCTACGAAGCCGACCCAGCACAGATCCGCGAGCGGAAGATCCAAGGCTACGCCTTGCAAGGTTCGATGCTCTCGGTGCCCGAAGTCTCCGGCACCGACCCGAATCAGAACGTCGATATGCCCGCGTCGGTCGTGCGGTTGTACAAGAAAGGCACGGACGATGTCCTCGCCACGTTCGTGCTCGGGGTGAGGCACTTCAAACCGCAGACGTTCGAAGCCGACAGCATGAAGTTCGACATCGAACTCCGCTGGACGCGCTACTACAAGCCCTTCCGCATCCAACTCGAGAAGTTCACCCACGAGAAGTACCCCGGCACGGACATCCCCAAGGCGTACATCAGCCGCGTACGCATCCTCGACCCCGAGCGCGGGGTCGATCGCGAAGTCGACATCTCGATGAACGAACCGCTCCGCTACCGGGGCGAGGCGTTCTTCCAAGCCGGGTTCGACGAGGGGACGACGAAAACCACGATCCTGCAAGTCGTACGCAACCCAGGCTGGACGCTCCCGTACATCTCATGCGCCCTCGTGACGCTGGGGATGCTCATTCACTTCGGCATCTTCCTCGTGCAGTACCTCGCCCGGTTGAAGCCCGTCGGCGACATCCGCCGCGGATCGACGGCACCGGCCGGCCCGCGTGCCCATTGGGCGATCCGCTACGCCCCGCTCTTCGCGGCGCTCTTCGTCGCGCTCTACTTCACCAGCAACTTGTTCCACCGGACGACCGACGGCAACCTCGACCTCACCGAGGTGGGCAAGGTGCCCGTCCAAGACGGCGGACGCTACAAACCCCTCGACACCGCCGCCCGCACGGGGATGCGGCAGATCAACAAGCGCGAAACCTACATCAACAACAACGGCAAGGAACGCCCGGCCATCAAGTGGTACCTCGACGCGTCCACCTTCGACGGCACCGACAAGCACCCGTCGATTCAACAGCGCGTCTTCCGGATCGAAAACCCCGAAGTCTTGACGATGCTCGGCCTCGAACGCCGCGAGGGTTGGCGGTATTCCATCGACGAGTTCGCCAAGAAATTGCCGAAGTTGGAAGAAGCGACCGAAGCGGCCGCGGCGGTGCCCGACCCGGAGCGCACGCCGTTCCAAGCGAAGCTGTTGGAACTCGCCCGCAACATCAAGCTCCACAAAGAGATCATGACCGG
>JANOSQ010001066.1:0-2135 GCA_031415915.1 Fimbriiglobus sp.
GCCAACTTCCCCGGAAAGGACGAGCACGCCGGGGCGGTGATCGCCGGCAAGTACACCCTCGTCGACGTCGTCGGCGAGGGGGGCATGGGGTCGGTCTGGCGGGCGAAGCAGACCGAACCGGTGAAGCGGTTCGTGGCGGTCAAGCTGATCAAGGCGGGCATGGACTCCAAGCAGGTGCTCGCCCGTTTCGAGGCCGAGCGGCAGGCGCTTGCGCTGATGGACCACCCGAACATCGCCAAGGTGCTCGACGGCGGGCTGCACGACCACCGGCCGTTCTTCGTGATGGAACTGGTCAAGGGGGTGCCGATCACCGAGTACTGCGACCGCCACAAGATCACGCCGAAGGAGCGGCTGGAACTGTTCGTCCAAGTTTGCCAGGCGATCCAGCACGCCCACCAGAAGGGGGTCATCCACCGCGACATCAAGCCGAGCAACGTGCTGATCGCCCTGTACGACGACAAGCCCGTCGTCAAGGTGATCGACTTCGGCGTCGCCAAGGCGACCGGCGCGGCGCTCACCGAGCGGACGATCGACACCGGCTTCGGCGGGGTGGTCGGCACGCCGCAGTACATGTCCCCGGAACAAGCTACGTTCAACAACCTGGACATCGACACGCGGAGCGACGTGTACGCCCTGGGCGTGCTGCTGTACGAGCTGCTGGCCGGCTCAACGCCGTTCGCCCGCAAGGACCTGGAGAAGCGCGGGCTCCTGGAGATGCTGCGGGTGGTTCGGGAGGAGGAGCCGCCGCGGCCGAGCCACAAGCTGAGCACCGCCGACGCCCTGCCGACGCTCTCCGCCAATCGCGGGACCGAACCGAAAAAGCTAACGGGCCTGTTGCGGAACGAACTGGACTGGGTCGTGATGAAGGCATTGGAGAAGGATCGCTCCCGCCGGTACGAAACGGCCACCGCGTTCGCTGCCGACGTGCAGCGGTACCTGAGCGGCGAAGCCGTCCAAGCCCACCCGCCCAGCGCAGGATATCGGCTGAAGAAGCTCGTGCGCCGGAACAAGGGGCAGGTCATTGCCGTCAGCCTGGTGCTCCTTGCATTGCTGGGCGGCATCGCAGGCACCACCACAGGGCTGATCGAGGCCAAGCGGCAAGAAGAGGAGGCGAAGAAGCAGGAGAAGTTCGCCCGCGCGGAGTCGGGAGAGAAAGAGAAGGCGCGGGCGGACGAGGCCGAGCGGGTGAAGGAACGCGACGCGGCCCTGAAAGCCGAGGCCGAGCGGGCCGAGGAACTCAAGCACCGACTCGGCGTCAGCGCGATGGTCCTCGCCAACGCCGCATTCGACAGTCGCGATTTCAAGCTGGCGGCCGAGCGACTCGACGCCGTGCCCGCGGGCCAGCGCGGCTGGGAGTGGCGCTACCTGAAGCGGCAGCTCAACGGCGGCATCTTCACCCTCCACGGGCACACCGCCCCGGTCCGGAGCGTGGCCTTCAGCCCGGACGGCACGCGGATCGTCACCGGGGCGGGGGGCGGTCAGCAGAAACCCATCGAGGCGAAGGTGTGGGACGCGCGGACGGGAGTGCATCTGCTCGACCTGAAAGGGGGCGGCACGGCCGTGACGTTCAGCCCGGACGGCACACGGATCCTCACCACCGGGGGCGATTCGAAGCCTCGCGTTTGGGACGCGGCGACGGGGGCGCTGCGGCTCGAGCTGGACGAACAGGCAGGTGCGGTGAGGTGCGCCGCGTTTAGCCCGGACGGCACCCGGATCGCCTTCGGTATCGAAACGGGCAACTTCTTCAGCCTGGTCAAGGTGTGTGACGCTCGGACCGGGGCACCTGTTCGTCACTGGCGGGCACCCAGGCTCGGGGGCGCGCAGCTGGCGTACAGCCCGGACGGCACGCGGATCCTCGGCGGCGGCCTCGACGGGGCCGCGCGGATGTGGGACGCCGAGACGGGGGCGACCGTGCTCACCGCCAAGGGGGTGGCCGGCTCGGATTGCAACCTCGCCTTCAGCCCGGATGGCACGCGGATCGTGGCCGGCCGGGACGACATGACGGCGCGGGTGATCGACGCACGGACGGGAGAGGTCCTGCTCGTCCTGCGCGGGCGGCCACGCGAGTCGCCCGCGTTCCAGGTCTACCCGAAGGGGGTTCTGGGGGTGGCGTTCAGCCCGGACGGCACGCGGAT
>JANOSQ010001067.1:0-8542 GCA_031415915.1 Fimbriiglobus sp.
CAAGTCGTAGAAGGATTGCCCGCCGGTGCCTTCGCCGCCGAAGCGGCCGACGCGGACGCCGTCGCCTTTGTGCAGCGTCTTCACGCGCTTCTCGTCGGGGACTTTCTTGGGGTCGTCGCCGGCGGTCGGATCCCACACGGAGAAGATGACGAGTTTCTTGCCGTCGCCGAGTTCCTGGATACCGAAGTAGCCGGAGTTGAACCCGCAGGCGCAGAAGTAGGTGCCGGGGGCCGACGTGCGGACGGTGGCTTCGGTGTAGAAGGCCGTGCCCGCTTCGGCCGTGTAGCCGAGGTGGATCGAGCGGCAGGCGCTTCCCTTGAGTTTCTCGTCGGCCGGGGCGAGGGTCACGGCGACGAGCATCAGCGTCGAAGCGAAGACGAGACGAATCACAGGCGCACCGGGAAAGGGAGTCGCGGAGGTACTCGCGGGTATGATAGCAGTGGGTTCGCGGGTTTGCACGATCGGCCGCATCTCGTGCAGCCCCGAGCGGGAATAGGGTAGGATCCGAGACGCCACATTCCGTTGCCATGCCGCTCCGACCGAGTTCGCCTTGTTCCTTCCGGGCCATTCTCGATACCATAAGCGGGCTCGAGGATTTTCGAATTCGTGCGACAAGGTTCCATGCTACCGAAACTGAAGACCACCCCACCGAGCGCGGCCCCGGCGCCCGCCGCGATGACCTTCGATCCGACCAATCCGCTGATTGTGCAAGCCGATCGGTCGATCCTCGTCGAAGTCGATAACCCCAAATACGCCGAGGCCCGCGATGCCCTCGCCCCCTTCGCCGAGCTGGAAAAAAGCCCCGAGCACATCCACACCTACCGCGTCAGCAATTTGTCGCTCTGGAACGCCGCCGCGGCCGGGATGACCGCGGAGGAAATGGTGGACGTGCTCCGGCGCTTCACCAAGTTCCCCTTGCCGAGCAACCTGCTGGCCGACCTCACCGAGACGGTGGGCCGCTACGGGCGCGTCCAACTCGTCCGCCTCGACGACGGCAACATGAAGCTCGTCTGCCCGGACAAACCGCTCCTCGCGGAACTCGCCCGCAACAAGAAACTCAAGGACTTCCTCGGCGAGAAGTTCGACGATGGTTTCGCCGTCGATCCGCTGCACCGCGGCGTGCTGAAGCAAGCGCTCATCCTCATCGGCTACCCCGCCGAGGACATGGCCGGGTACACCGAAGGCGCGGCGCTGCCGATCGCGCTCCGCGAAATTGCGGCGTCGGGGCTCCCGTTCACCGTGCGGGATTACCAGAAGGAATCGGCCGACGTGTTCTACGCCGGCGGCGATGTCCGCGGCGGCTCGGGGGTCATCGTGCTGCCGTGCGGGGCGGGTAAAACCATCGTCGGCATCGTGGCGATGTCGCTGCTGCAGAAGAACACGCTGGTGCTGACGACGAGCATCACCGCGGTGAAGCAGTGGGTTCGCGAGATCATCGACAAGACCGACCTGACCGCGGAGACGGTGAAGGAATACACGGGCGAGACCAAAGAGATCGGCAACGTCACGGTGGCGACGTACCAGATCGTGACCTATCGCCCCGGGAAAAGGCGGAAGAAAGCGACCGTCGAAGATGCGGCCGAAGACGGCGATGACACCGGACTGTCAGCGGTCGGCGACGAGGACGCCTACGCCAATGCGGCCTGGACGCCGCTGCCGGAGGCCGACGACGCCGAGGACGGAGTGAGCGCGGCGCCGAAGCTCTCGGACTATCCGCACTTCGGCATCTTCGAGCAGCGCGATTGGGGCCTCATCATCTACGACGAAGTCCATTTGTTGCCGGCCCCGGTCTTCCGCGTGACGGCCCAAATCCAAGCCCGCCGGCGGCTCGGCTTGACCGCGACCCTGATCCGCGAGGACGGCCGCGAAGGGGACGTGTTCAGCCTGATCGGCCCGAAAAAGTACGACGTGCCGTGGCGCGAGCTGGAAACCAAGGGGTGGATCGCGAGTGCGAGTTGCACCGAGATCCGCGTGGCCCTGCCGGACGACAAGACGCGCATGGATTACGCCGTCGCCGACTGGCGCCACAAGTACCGCATCGCCTCCGAGAACATCGGCAAAGACGAGGTGATCGCGGAGTTGCTGGAGCAGTACAAGGATCAACGGGTGCTCGTCATCGGGCAGTACCTCGCCCAACTGCGTACCATCGCCAAGCGCTTCGACCTACCGTTGATCACCGGCTCGACACCGAGCAAGGATCGCGAAGATCTTTACAACAAGTTCCGCAGCGGCGAACTCCGGCACATGGTGCTCTCGAAGGTCGGGAACTTCGCCATCGACCTTCCCGACGCCAACGTGCTGATCCAAGTCAGCGGCACCTTCGGCAGCCGGCAGGAAGAAGCGCAGCGCCTCGGCCGGATTCTGCGGCCCAAGAGCAGCGGCGACGGCGACGCCCACTTCTTCACGCTGGTGACGCGCGACACCCGCGAACTCGATTTCGCCCACCACCGCCAGATGTTCTTGACGGAGCAAGGCTACACCTACGCGATTTTGGATGAGCGGGATGTGTTGCGGACGATGAAAAAAGAAACGTTCGAGCCGGCGAGTGAGGTTTGAGAATGTCCCAGTCCGCCCCGGCCCGCATGGCGGTGAAGTTGCACCGCCGGGTTTGCCTCGTGATGACCGAAGACGCGGTACTGGCCGAAGAACTGCTCGCGCGCAAGAAGCTGGCGGGGGAGGTGCTCGGCCGGCTTTCGGAACGCGCTTTGCTCATCCGACCCGGTCGAATCGAGGCGGTGCTCGACGAGTTGATCAAGATGGGCCATACCCCGCAAGTGGTCGGCAAGTAACCCCCGGCGAACACGACCGAATGCCCAACGAGCCCGACGATTGGTTGGAACGCGCCCGGACGGCCCTCGACGGCTACTCCGAAACGCTGCGCAAAAGCGTGGCCAGCACGATCCTGAAACCGCGCAACCCGATCCCGTCCGAGGAGCTCACCGAGCGCATTTTGACCACGCTGGCCAACCCGCCGGTGGTCGATCGCCGCATCGCGGATCACTCGGCCCCCGGCCGGGCCGCCCTCGCGATCCTGGGGCAATCCCGGCAACCCGTCTGGAAGGTCGGCCACCTGCTGACGATGCTCGCCGCCCTCGGCAGCACCGAGGGCTTCGCCCCGATCCAAGCGCTCCTCGACGCCGGCTTGCTCTTCCCGGTTCGGGAAAACGCCGCTCCACCTTTGAACGGCTTTCAACACTGGCTCGGCCACGAGACCCTGTTGAATGCGGAGGTGTTCACCCTCCCGGCCGTCGCGGCCCGCGCCCGCGAGGAGGCGCTCGGGTTGCCGAACCTCGCGGCGGCGGACGGGCCTTCCAAGTCCGAAGTCCCCCGCCTCGCCGACGGTTTGGAATGGCCCTTGCGCATCGCGGCGGTGGGGCAACTCGTCTCCGACGGGGCGATGCGCACGACGCAAACTCGGGCGCTCTTCAAGCGCGATTTGCAGCGATTGCAAACGCACGAGTTGCTCGCGGCGGCGCCGGCCGACCATTTGGAAGTCGTCCCGGACATCGGCGTGCTCACGCTCTTCTGGGCGCTCGGCAGCGGGAAGTTGGCGATCATCGACGGCGAGTTGACCCTTCCCAAAGATTCCCGCACGGCCGCGGGTCGGTCGCTGTCCGAAGAGGTCGTCGAACTGTTCGCGGCCATCGCGACCATCGAAGCGTGGGATCCGCTCCACGGCTACCGCGTGCTGGAAGGCCAACTGTCCGCGCTGCCTTCGGCGAGCCTGCTCCTCGCGCTCCTGTTGGCGGCCGCGAAGCCGGGGCAGTGGTGTCGAGCGGAACCGCTGGCCGCGTGGCTGTGGGAACACCATCCCGCGTGGCAGAACGGGTTGAACACCGCGGCCCAGCAAGCGGGCGGGACGCCGTGGGTCGAAAGTTTACTCCTCGGGGTGTTCTACCCGCTCGGGATCGTGGAAGTGGCCGAGCACGAGGGCCGGTTCATCCGGCTGTCGCCGTTCGGTCGCTCCTTGTTCGCCGGCGAAGCGAAGATCCCCGAAGCGCCGGCGTTCCTGCAAACGCTGATGGTCCAGCCGAACGCCGAGATCATCGCCTACCGCCAAGGGTTGACGCCGACGCTCATCGGCCGCCTCAGCCGCTTCGCCCGGTGGAAATCCCTCGGCCCGGCTTGCACGCTCGAACTCACCGCCGAGCAGACTTACCGGGGCTTGGAATCGAACCTGACCCTCGCCGGGATGGTGCAAACGCTCAACCAGCACTGCGTCCGGCCCGTCCCCGCCGCGGTCATGGACCTGCTGCAGCGCTGGGCGAACAAACGCGAGCGGATCACGGTCTATTCGTCCGCGACCCTCGTCGAGTTCCTCTCACCCGCCGATCTCGATGTGGCCATCTCGCGCGGGATGATCGCCGTCCGCATCACCGACCGCATCGGCCTCTGCGCCGACGGGGCCGATCCGGATTACAAGAACCTGCGGCTCGTCGGCAACCGGGACTACGAAGCCAAACCGACGAAGTGCATCGCCGTGGAAGACGACGGCGTGACGCTGACCCTCGACCCCGGCCAGACCGACCTGTTGCTCGAAGCGGAGATCTGCCGCGTGGCGGAGCCGGTGCCCGCCGAAGGCAACTCGACCCGCCGCTTCAAACTGACTCCGGAGAGCCTGCGCCGGGCCGTGCAAGGGGGCTGGAAGCTCGACGAACTCGACGTCTGGTTCACGGCCCGCACGGGAACGGGCGTGCCCGCGGCCGGGCGGATGTTCGTCTTGGGACCGACGGTGCCGCCGTCGCTGGCGACGAAGCGGGTCGTGCTGCAAGTGCCGAGCGCCGAGATCGCCGACGGGTTGATGCAGTGGCCGACGACGCGCGCCTGCATCGAGGACCGCCTCGGGCCGACTGCCTTGGCCGTGGACGAGGCGCTGCTGCCGACCCTGCGCGGGGTGCTGGAATCGCTGGGGGTGAAGGTGGAATTCGCCTGAGCGCGGCGGTAGAATGCGAAGTGCATTCGATTTGTATCGGAGTTGAATCGTGGTCTTCGCGGGATCGATCCAGAACGGGGCCGTCGTACTCCCGGCGCCGGTGGCGCTGCCCGACGGTTAGAGCATTTTCCGGATCATCCTCGCGTTGTGACAACATCGGCTCCGCGAGCGGCGCGGCGTGAGCCCGCCGGTGGGATCGCCGAACCATTGGTTTCCTGGCCCGGTGTGCCGGAAGCACCGGCGGGCTCACGCCGCGCCGCTCGCTTTCGTCGAATGAGAATTCGGGAGCAGCCACCGCGATGAAGCTGAAAGTGCTCTAATTGGATACTCGGGTATCAAGGATCGATTCTCACGAGCGAATGGGTCTTGCTCGAACTAGCCGACGGACTGGCCACGACCCCGTTGCGACCGACCTACGAACCGTACCGTCGCAGGTTGCTCGGGAATCCACGGTTCCGAATCGTCGCCTTCGGCAACTCCATCTACGACGAAGCCATTCGACTCTACGACGCCCGACCCGACAAGAAATGGTCGCTCACCGATTGCACCTCGTTCGCCATTATGCGCCTCGCGGACGCCCTCACCGCCGATCACCAGTTCGAACAAGCCGGGTATGTCCCGCTGCTGCAGCCGGCCTGATCACTCAACCGCGTTGGGGTCGCTCAAAGCGCGGAGTACGGCCGGATCGGTGCCGTTGGCGAAGACGCGCACCGAGCCGTCGGCCATGAGGAAGGTCGTGCTACCCGAACGGGGGGCGCCGCCGAACGTCGAGGCACCCCGGTTCAGCCCGGCCGCGGGATCGCGCCAGTTCACCGGGTGCCCCCACGGCTTGAACCCGGCGTTCACTTCGCCGACGAGGATCGTATTCGCCGCGCCGCGTTTGAGGTCGGTTGTTTTCACGGCGCCATTGGCGAATGAAACCCGGCTATTGATCGCGTAGTGGCTCAATCCGTATCCGCCGTCATCCGCCAACGGCGGTGTCCGGAACGCGGGGTTGATGAACTCCGGCAGCACGCATTGGAAGTACCTCCGGTTCTCGGAGCCATTCCAAGGCTTGGTCATGTCGATACCTTGGGTCGAATAGCTCGTATATGGGAGAATGTGCGTCTCCCAACTGTGCAGCATTTCGCCGTCCGTCGAGAAGGTTCCGCCCGGGGGCACTTTGCCCATGACATCGGAATAGCTCCTGAGACCGATGCCGATCTCGCGCGCGTCCCTTCGCCGCTTCAATCCTTCGCCGACCATCGGTTGATCGGAGGTGGCGAGCCACGCCACTTGGTGCGAAATCCCGACGATGGATACCCCCGCGGCGAATAGGAGCACCACGCCCAGAACCACGGCGGTCGTCCACCGCATCCGCCAGCGGCGAACGGCGCTGACGCTCGACCGACCGAGCCAGTGAATGCAGCCCCCGAACAGGATCAGCGCCAGCGCACCCACGAGCACGCTCGGCCCATCCGGTTCGGCTTCGGGCAGCACGCGGCCGAGAAACGGGATCCAGCCGAAGACGATCGTGAACGCCCCTTCGATGGTCGTGATGACCGCGAGCAAAATCAAAACGAGCACGACGGCGATTGCGACGGCTGCGATTCTCACGGTTGTTTCCCCGCGAGGATCAGCTTGCGAACTTCGACCGAGCGCATTTCCAAGATGTCCCCGTTGGCCCGGAGCACCAGCCGGCGCTCCAGTTCGAGTTCGGGTTCGTAAGCGAGCACGTCGGCCGAATGCCCCGCCGAACGGCCGGGGAAGTATTGGTAGCGCAATCCGCCTCCCGTCGGTACTTCCCACAATTCCGAGGAGATCGCGTTCAGCGCATCCGAGTTCGGGAACCGTCCGCCGTGGGTCGCGGCGTACTGCCACAGCGCGGTGCGCAAGCGTTCCAAGTGGAGCCGACGGATCGCCAGTTCCGATTCCCCTTGGAGTGCCGGGGGCGGATTCTCGGCGAGTTTGTAGGTGGCTCCTTGCTTCCGCCAGGCGCCCGGTGTCATCAACTCGCGGGCACCCGAAATCATGGTGAGGACCACGACGAAAAGCAGGCCGACGAGCAACACGCCCACCACGGCCCGACCATACGACAATCGCGGCAGGATCGGGAAGTCGCGTTGGAGGTAGTTCCAAACGACGCGGACCGCGAACGCCGAAAGGAAGAAGGCCAACAGGAAGAAAGAGATGGTTTGGAGCCGCGCGATAGGGGAATCGCCGAGGCGCGTGATGCGCTCGGGCTCGATCGGCAACGGCGCCGGCATCCCCGCCAACGCCGATGCCGGCACGGCGAGAAGCAGGCCAATCGCAATGATCCAAGCGAATTTAGCCACGGTGCACCCCCCTCACATCGCCATGATGACCGTCTTCACTTCCGTATACATCTGGAGGGCGTAGGAGCCGAGTTCGCGGCCGATGCCGGACATCTTGAAGCCGCCGAACGGCGCGGCCGCGTCGAAGACATCGTAGCAGTTCACCCAGACCGTCCCGGCCTTCAAACTGTTCGAGAGCCGCAGGGCCTTCTGCAAATCCTTCGTCCAGACCGCCGCCGCGAGGCCGTAGAAGGTGCGGTTGCCGCGCTCGATCACCTCGTCGGCGCTCTTGAACTTCAAGATGCTCATCACCGGCCCGAAGATCTCTTCGCGGGCGATGGTCATCTCGTCCTGCACATCGGCGAAGACCGTCGGCTGCACGAAGTAACCTTTGGCGCGGTTCGTCGTGTCGCCCCCGGCGACGACCTTGGCCCCGTCCTTCTTGCCGGCGTCGATGTACCCGTTGACCCGGTGCATCTGCTCCGCGGAGACTTGCGGGCCTTGCTCGGTGGTGGGGTCGAAGGGGTCGCCGGTTCTGCGGCCCTTCGCCTTCGCCGCGATCTTGTGGACGAACTCGTCGTAGGCCCGCTCTTCGACGAACACCCGCGACCCGGCCACGCAGCACTGGCCCTGGTTGAAGAACAGCCCCATGTAAGCCCCGTCGACGGCGGCATCCATGTCCGCATCGGCGAAGACCACGTTCGGCGATTTGCCGCCGAGTTCCAAGCTCACCCGTTTCAGGTTGCTCTGTGCGGCCGCGGTCATCACGAGTTTGCCGGTGCTCGTCTCGCCGGTGAAAGCGATCTTGTCCACGTCCATGTGCGAGGCGAGCGCCGCGCCGGCGGTCGGCCCGTAACCGGGAACCACGTTGATAACGCCGTCGGGGAAGCCGACCTCTTGGGCGAGCTTCGCGATCCGCAGCGCCGTCAGCGGGGTTTGCTCGGCCGGTTTCAACACGAGCGTGTTGCCGCAGGCCAAGGCCGGCGCCCACTTCCACGACTGCATCAGCAGCGGGAAGTTCCACGGGATGATCTGGCCGACGACGCCGACCGGTTCGTGGCGGGTGTAGGAGAAGTAGTTGCCATCGACGGGGAAGGTCTGGCCGTGGTTCTTGTCGGCCCACCCGGCGTAGTAGCGGTAGCACTGCAACACCAGCGGCAGGTCGGCGGTCATCGACTCCATAATTGGCTTGCCGTTGTCGAGCGATTCGAGCGCAGCCAGTTCCGGCGCGTTCTGTTCGATCAGGTCGGCCAGCTTGTTGAGCAGTCGGCCGCGCTCGGCGGCGCTCATGCGCGACCAGGGGCCGTCCTCGAAC
>JANOSQ010001068.1:0-3741 GCA_031415915.1 Fimbriiglobus sp.
TCCGTCCCCTTCACCCGCTGATTCAACCGCTTGATCGTCCCCCGCTCAGACTGAAGGTGTTTCCCGGAACCGCCAGAATCCGTTGGCGCACCCCGCGGTTGAACTGGGTTTGCGTTTTTCCCCCTCCTTTGCTAAGGGCCACTGTTGCGGACCGTGCCGCGAACCGGGGGATGGGTCGATGAATCGCGTGATCGGGCTTTTCGCCGGGCTGGCCGTGGCGTGTTCGTCGGCGACCGCCCAATTCCTGCCCGAAATTCCGAAAGCCCCCGGAACCGGTGTCGCGCCGGTGCTCCCGCCACCGCGGTCGCTCCCGACCCCGACGGAGACTTTGGTCAACGCGCCGATTCCTTCGCTTCCGCCCTCGCCGGGATCGGTGGAAGATCACTATGCCGCGGAACTGGAAGCCCGCCAGGCGCTGACGACCAACACGCCCGAAGGCAACGTCTTCCGTTTCTTGCCGAGCAGCTTGCTTTGGGAGCCGCCGCTCGCGGTCAAGCGCGACCCGCGAATGCAGATCCTCGCCAACCAAGATTCGGGCATCGACGCTTCCGTCGGGGGCACCCTCGGTTTGTTCCGCTTCGATCTGATGGGCCGGGACGCGTCGGTTCAACTCGATATCTTCGGCGTCGCCACGGCGCGGTTCATCGACGGGGATCTCTCGGCTAACGACTACCGCTTCGGCGTGCCGCTGACGTGGCGACGCGGCTGGTGGAGCGGCAAGATCGCCTACGAACACACGAGTGCTTACCGCGGTGATCGCGACTTTCAAATCCAAGCGTTCTTCCCGAGTCGGTACCAGAAAGACGAACTCGTACTGGGCCTCAGTCGGATTCTCTACGAGCAACTCCGGTTGTACGGGCACGTCGGGTACGCGTTTGGCTTCCGAGTGCCGGGGGTGGAATCGACGACGGCGAACCGCAGTCGGGCGGACATCGGCTTCGAGTGGTACCGTCGCTGCGAGACCGGGTTCACGGGGACGCCTTTCGTCGCCGGAAACGCCGAGTATCGCGGCGACCAGGACGGCGACGGGAACCTGACGTTGCAAGCCGGTTGGCTCTGGCGAAATCCGTACCAGCGCTTCGGTACGGCCCGCGTCTTCATCGAGCATTACCGCGGGCAAAGCCCCTACGGGCAATTGCAGCGGAACCGCGAGACCCTGACCAGCGTGGGCTTCGGCTTCGATTACTGACCGCGACGCAGAGCGGGGAGCCGAGTTCGGTCAATCCAGCTTAACGCTCATCGGGGTGTTGGCGACTGTCACCTTCTGCTCCTTCATTTTCCCGTCGGCGCCCTTCACACTGACGGTGTAGGCCCCCGGCGCCAGTACGAATCGGGGGTTCAGATCCCCTTGGCCACCGCGGCCGTTGCCGCCGAAAAGCTGGGTCGTCACCGTCGTTTTGCCGTCGTCCGACTTCACCGTGACGGTGCCGCACGTCAGGGGATTGTCCTTGGGCAGCTTCACCACGATGGGCGTCCATTTGCTCGCGTCGGCCGGGCCCCCGAAGAGCGCCGCCGATTCTTGCCCCTCGTTGTGCAGTAGTAGATCGAGCCGACCGTCGCTGTTGAGGTCGGCCCAGCTCACCGCTTGCGTGTTCCAGACTTTCTGATTCAGCCCGACATCGGCGGACTTATCGGCGAAGGTGCCATCGCCGGTGTTCTTGAAGTACTTGTTCGTCCCCTTCAAGCAACTGACGACGAGGTCGGGTTGGCCATCGTTGTCGAAGTCGCCCCAGGCGGCGCCAACGGCGTGGCCGAGGTTCTTGCCGAGGTCTCCGGCTTTCGCCGTGACGTCCGCGAATTTGCAACCGCCGAGGTTCTTGAAGAGCTTGCAGGCGCCGGTCGTCTGCGGGACGAACAGATCGACGAGGCCGTCGCGGTCGAAGTCGCAGAGCGCCGGGCCGACTTTGCCCGCGGTGTACTTGATGCCCGCATCGCGGAGTTCGAACTTGGTGCCGATGTTCTGGAACACGAACCCTTCGCCGGCGCCGAAGAGGAAATCGGGTTTGCCGTCGTTGTCGAAGTCGGCGACCGAGAGCGTGTCCCCTTTGCGGTCGCCGCACTGCCCGGCTTCACCGAGTCCCCACGCTGCCGAAGCGTCCGCGAAGAGCGGATCGGCCGAGTGCACATCGGCACCGGTGCCGAAGTAGAAGGCGTAGGGGCCGCCCGAATTGCAGACCTTCATCAGCAGTTGATTCTTGCCGGCTTTCAACTTCAACTTCAAGAGCGCCTGGTCCGGGGTGCAGGCGCGATTGGTAGCGTCCGAGTAGAGTTTCTCGCCGTTGAGCCAGACGACGAGGTTGTCGTCGCCGCCGAACGACGCGGCGAACTCCATCGCGGCGGGGGCCTCGATCTCGCGGTAGAGGTACGTCGCGCAGTTATCGCCAAAAGGGGTGAGATCGTTCACTTTGGCGTCACCGTAATCCTTGGCTTCCCATTTGATGTCGATATCGCGTTTGCCCTTGTGCCCCTTGGCCAAGTCGATGGTTTTTTCGGTCTCGGGGGAGAAGGCGAATTCGAACGCCGGCTTTCCGCCTTTGTCGCGGAATGGGCCGACGGCGTGCCAACCGCCGAACTTGGGCGGCGCGACTTTGGCCGACGGGACGTTGCGGATGTTCTTGTAGAGCCGCAGACCGTGGAAGCCGTTGGCAAGTAAAATATCCGGCTTGCCGTCGCCGGTGAAGTCGCCCCACGCCGCGGCGGTGAGGTTGTAGGCGGTTTCCTTCGGTAGCAGTTTGCTGTCGTCGCGGAACGCGGCTTTGCCGAGGTTCGTGTAGAGCTTCGGCCCCGTCGGTGTGGCCAGCAGTAGGTCGGGGAGGCCGTCGCCGTTGTAGTCGGCCCAGACCGCGGAGCGGGCGCCACCGAGCAACCCCGGCAGCGCGACTTCGGAGTAGCCGTCGTCGGCTTGCTGCATCAGGCTGACCTTGTTCGCGCCGCAAAGGCAAACGTCGAGTTTGCCGTCGCCGTCGAAGTCGACGGCGCCGATCGACTGGGCCTCCGCTTCGCCTTTGCCCAAGGACGCGAGTTTGTCGAAGCCGGGCATCCCGGCGATGCGGCGGACATCGTCCCCGCCGCTGCCCCACGCCACGAAGTCGCGCTTCGGGTCGTAGTCTTGAATCTTCAGGCTGACCTTCAGCCGCTGGATCTTAGCGGTCTTTTTGTGCAGCGCTTCCTTGTCTCCGTCCACCATGCACGGCACGGCGAGTTCCTTGCCGGCGACGATGTCACGCACGATGGTCGTGAGCTTGTCGGGTTTGCCCGCGTAGCTGCGCAGCAGGAACGGTTCGCCGTGGCTCATGCCCCACCACTCGGCGTTGGGGTAGGCTTGGTACCACGTCACGCCGATGTAGGTTTCCGACGAACTGCCATTGTGGAAGAAGACGGCCGCCTTGCCGACCTCGGCCCACTTCATGATCTCTTCCCACTCGCCGGCCCGCAGTCCCCCGCGGCCGATGTTGTGCTTGATGGTGTCCTGCGGGTGCTTCCCTTTGAGGTCGGCGACCTTCTGGAAGATGATGATGTTGTTGGTCTTGTCGACCTTAGTGACGACCATGCTGCAGATCGCCGTCGATTGCTGCACGATGGCCCCGAACGACATCGGCGCCTCGACGTAGGCGAACGCCGGCGAGGCGAAGGCGAGGGCGGCGAAGGCGAGAGCGAAGCGACGCATGGTGAGTCTCCAAGGCGAGCCGACCGTATCAACGGTCGGATTTGGTTCGGTGAGCCGGGTCGCGTGAGCGCCCG
>JANOSQ010001069.1:0-7855 GCA_031415915.1 Fimbriiglobus sp.
AACTCGAACGAAACGAATTGGCCCGGATCCCGCAGTTGCTCCGTCCGAGCGACGCGCTGCCACGACTTCGCAAAGACGGACTCGCGTTCGAGTAGGTGATGGGCCGGATCGGTGTACCATTCGCTCGGGAGCGTGTGCGCCCGTTCCAGCGGCAGCGAGGGATCGAAGGGGGAATCGGGCTTCATGGGCTAGATCTGCACGCGCCGGTTGTAGATCCACCACTCCAGCAAGACGATCAACAGGCCGAAGCCGATCGCGTACTTCCACAATTCGAGCGGTTGCTTGCGGGCCTCGCCGACGTTGATCGTCGTGTCGCCGATTTTGAACTGGCGCTGCGGGGCGAGGTTGCTCTCCTCGGCGTCGAACAGGTTGACCGCGAAGCGCCGGGATTGATCGCCCCATTCGGCTTGGTACACGCCGAGGGTGTCGGTGCCGCTGAAGGCGACATCGGGACGGTTGCCGCGTTCGAACTTCGCGCCGAGATCTTGGCCCGGCTTCTTCACGAAGACTTCCTTCGCCGTGCCGAGGCGGAGCAGTTGCAAACTCCCCGGGCGCAGGCTCTCTTCGGATTCGGCCCCGCGGACGTTGCCGAGTTGCAGGAGCACGTTGCGGAAGAAGAGCACGAAGCTCGGGAACGTCGGCCAATCGGAGTGCCAAACTTGATCCGGCCCGTCGGCGTTCTCGCTGACGAGCGGGAAGGTCAGCACGAGGTCGGTGAAGGCCTGCCGGCGGATGGCGACGAGCAATTCCAGTTCGCGATCCCCTTCGATTAACCGGCTCGGCCGCGTCGCTCCTTCCGGCGGTTTGGGGAAACGGAAGCAATCGGCGATGCGGATTTCATCGAGCCCGCGCAGGTTCTTCAACAGCGGGTGCCGGCCCTGCGTGCCGCGCACACTCGGGTTTTGCACCGCCGTGACCGCGAGCGGATTGCCCGGCGAGTTGCTGTACGGCGGCGGCGGGTAACCGATGAACAACGTGTTGGCGTTCGGCATTTCGTCCGCATTCGCGGGGCCGCAGCGGTCGAAGATCACGAGGTCGTATTTGCCATCCCGGGTCGGCGCGAGGTATTCCTTCGGGTCGGTCAGTTCGGCCGGCTTGATGTAAGCGAACTCGGCGAGTTTCTTCGCGGAGTCGGTTTCGAAATAGTTCCGCAGCACTTTGTTCCCCGGCGTGACCACCAGCACTTTCGCCTTGCGCGAGACGCCGAGCACGGCCCAAGCGGTGTCGTCGAGGCGGAGGCTGTCAGCGGCGCCGCCGTGGTCGATGCTCAGGCGCATGACGACGTCCGAGTTCTCGCCGATGTCCGGGATGAGGAACTCGAAGCGACCCTCGCCCGGTTTTGGATCGGGCGGGCGTTTGTCGGCCGGGAGATCCTCGGGGTCGGGTTGGCGCGGGTCTTTACGCGGCAACGTCAGCCGCTGGCCGTAGGTGCCGACGACCTTTTCGTTCCGTTCCAGCACGTCGAGCACGAGCTTTACTTCTTGGGTTTTATCGCGGAAGTTCAGCACGTTGGCGCGGGCGTAGACCTTGCGGGCGTCGTCGCCGTCGCGCTCGACCTCGAAGCCGACGATGGCCAAATTGTCCGAGGTCGCGGCCACGGCACCCGAGGGCATTTCCGGGTAACGGATGCTCAGGTTCGCCAAGGCGAAATCGGAGACCGTGGGGAAGCGCCCATCGGAAAGCAGGTAGACTTCGGCTTGGATGCCGTCGGCGCTGAAGTAAGTGCGCTCCTTGCCCGGCTCGGGGTTCGCGGGTGCGGCCGACTCGTTTTCGGTGCTGCGGTTCGGGTTCGACAAACTCGCGGCGAGGGCCAACGCCTCGTCGATCCGCGTCGGGAACTGAGTCGGTTGGATGCCCTTCACGGCCGCTTTCAGTTCCTCGCGGTTGGTCGTGTACGACTGGCGGATCTCGGCGGTGCTGTTGAAGACGATGACCATGCCGGGATCGGCGTCGGTCGAGGCGTCGATGACGCGGATCGCTTCTTCCTTCGCCCAATCCAACCGCGTCGGCTTCACATCGGTGGCATTCATACTCGCCGAGTTGTCGATCATCAGGATGTAGTGCCGGCCTCCGCTGACGGCCCCGTGCGTGCGCGGCCCGAGCGCGGCGTAGAGGAACGTCAGCACCGTCAGGAGTTGCAGCAGTAGCAGGACGTTGCGGCGCATCCACTGCATCAAGCGGTTGACGTGCAAATCCTCGATGCTTTTCTTCCAGAGGAACGTGCTCGCCACCGCGATCGGCTTGCGCTTCAACCGGAGGAAGTAGAGCAGGATGATGAGCGGGGGAATGCAGAACAGCGCGATGGCCGCGGGCAGCGCCAGCGCGATGCGGTGGCTGACGTCGAATCGCTTCTCGAGTTCCGCGTTGATCTCGGTGCCGTAGCCGGCGAGGTCGGCGCCGAAGACGACGAGGCTCGGGAGGGCGAGGAGGATCAAGCCGGCGACGGCGACCAGGAAGAGCGTGCGCATCGGGTTAAGTGGGGTCCGGTGGCGGGGGCAGCGGAGGCAGTTGTTTTAGCAACTCTTCGATGTCGATACCCGGCGGGGCGACGTAGTCGTCCGGGAGGGGGGCGCCGAGTTCTTTGCGGCGACGCACCATCCAATTGAGGATTTCCTTCGGGGTGCGCTGGCGCTGACCGGCGGTGTCGGGGATATTCTCGATGACGACCGTTCGCCCATCGCCGTACAGGAGGGTCAGTGTGGCCTTAGCTTTTTTACCGAGCGGATTCATGAATTGGTTCCTCCTGAGTCAAGCAGCATAATCTTGCACTTGGTCAACGGCTCGCCGTCGACCGTTAAACTCACATCGTACTCACCGGGGTACCAAAAGAGGATCTCGGATAGACGCAAGATGAATTCGACTTCCCGTAAGCGGTCGGTGAATTCGACCATCGTTGGGAACTCGTGAATGACCAAACCCGTCGAGAGTTGTTCGATTTCGATGCGGAACGCCAACATTCCGAAACCGTCCACGAAGACACCGAAGACCGCGAATGAGATCTCGGCGGGAAAGTCACCCGCTCGCAGCGTCGAAAGACGGTTGACCAAAGTCACATGCCGAGTCATCGGATCGACCTCGATCCGTTCGCAGACGTGCAACCCCACCACCACGGGCAATTCCATCGGTTCCCTCCCCGGTCACTTTACTTCATCCACTTGTCCGCGAACAGGACGAACACCTTCCAATCCTCGGCGTTCATCTCGTGTTTGCCCCCGCGGATCCAGTAGCCCAAGCGGCTGTCGAGAACCTTCCCGGCCGCGGGGAATTCGGTCGCCCCGAGGCCCTCGACGCCGAGCAGTTTGTAGACCGGTGTCGCCAGCTTCATCATCTCGAATTGACCGGTCGGATTGGCCCATTGGTCGTCGGTCGCGTTGGAATAGAGCACCGGCCGCGGGGCGCAGAGCGCCAACAGCGAATGCTGGTCGAAGGGGATCTTCGACGGGTCTTCGTTGAAGGCCTTGAAGCTGCCGCTGAACCAATGCGGGAAGCTAGTGTTGATCCGCTTCACACTCTCGGCTTTCGCGTCGCTGTGCCGGCTCGGCGCGGTTCCACCGCACCCGGCTTGATGGGGAAACGCGACGGCGATGCGGTCGTCGAAGGCGGTGGCCAGCAGCACCGTTTTACCTAGCCGCGAGTGGCCGACGGCGGCGATGCGCTTGGCGTTGAATTCCGGCTGCGTCACGACGCAATCGACGGCGCGGTGGATGCCCCACGCCCAGAGCATCACCCGCGACGTGAAGTCCGAGACTTGCTCGCCCTCCGAATAGGGCAGTACGAGCGGCCGCATTCCCGTGCGCTCATCTTTGATGTCCGGTTCCACATCGCCGCTGTAGAACGTGACGACGCCGTAGCCCGCCTTCACGATTTGTTCCAGCGGCCAGACCTTCGCGGCCTTCCCCCGGCCTTCCTCGGTGGCGCGGTTCTTCTTCACGCCGGGGCCGTTGTCGTACATCCACGCCGTGGGAATCCGAATCTTGTCGTCGGCGGTCAGCGTGTGATTGCCGGAGAAGTTCATTCCGAGGAACAACGGCGACCCGGCCTTGGGCCGCTCGTTGGGGAAGGCCATCAGCAAGTACATCGGCGGGCAATCCTTGATGCCGACGGAGAGTTCGACCTCGCGCAGGGTGCCGGCGCCGCCGAAGGCCTTCTCGTCTTCGTGGAGCACCTTCGCCGAGATCTTCGCCCGCACCTCGGGGTACCGGCCGTACATGTGCTTTTGGAACAGCTCCTTCAATTCGGGTTTGCGCTTGTCGAGCCAGTCCTCCTTCGAAGCGACTTTGCTTCCATCCGACATCGCGAGCGGATCGGGGAAGTCGGCCGCGAGTAGGGGCGAGGTCACGAGCAGTGCTCCGAACAAAGAGAGGGCGAGGCGCATGGGAAACTCCGGAGGTCGGGGGATGGAGATTGTGACGGCGGACGCGGCGGAGTGCAAGTGTCGCGGCGATTGGCCTAGCGACCCCCCCAAAGTCGCGGTATTGCCCCATCCGGTCGTGCGAATCGTTTCGAACACGTTTCCCCGGATCCTCTATGCGCATCATGATTCTCGCCGCCCTCGCCGGATTTCTATGCTCCGTCGCTTCGGCGAACTTGCCGCCCGCTTTCGACGATGCCCCGCTGCATGCCGTTCACTTCGCGGACGCCAAAGAAGGCTGGGCCGTGGGGGATCAAGGCGTCGTCTGGCACACGCCCGACGGCGGCAAGAACTGGGAACGG
Organism: Fimbriiglobus sp.; assembly: GCA_031415915.1. Taxonomy (GTDB): domain Bacteria; phylum Planctomycetota; class Planctomycetia; order Gemmatales; family Gemmataceae; genus JALHQU01. The sequence goes on from JANOSQ010001069.1 coordinate 4,714, forward strand.
CAGATCACGGGGACGCAAGCGTCGCTGCGATCCGTGCATTTCCTTACGCCCTACTGCGGTTGGATCGCCGGCCGAACGACACTGCCGAACGGCGCCGGCTCCTCGGGCATCGTGCTGTTCACCGACGACTGCGGGGCGACCTGGAAGGAACTCAGCAGCGGCGTGCTGCCGGGGTTGAACACGATCAAATTCTTCAGCGAGACATCCGGCATCGCCTGCGGCGACGGCTCGGATCTCGTCGCCAGCGGCGTCTTCACCACGTCCGACGGCGGCAAAACGTGGTCTCCGCTGCGCGGGCCGCGGGCCACCTCTTGGGTCGGGAGCGATTTCAGCGCGATCAACTACGGCGTCTTGGGCGGGGTTTGGTCGAAGGTCAGCACCCTCCGCGACGGAACCATCGCCGGGTCGGAACTCGACAGCTTGAACGGCCGGGCCGTGAACGGGGTCAGTCTGAAGGGGACGAGCGCCGTGGCCGCGTGTTCCGGTGGGGTCGTTCTGCTCAGCGACAACGGCGGTACCAAATGGAGCGTCGCCAACTTGGGCCTATCCGCCGAAGTGCTCGAATGCCTCGACTTCCGCACCGTCGCCCGCAGCGGCAACAGCATCTGGATCGCGGGCCGGCCGGGGTCGGTCGTGCTGCGCTCGCAGGATGCCGGGAAGACGTGGGCGTTGTGCAAAACCGGTTGGGCCACGCCGATCCGCAGCCTCTGCGCCGCGAGCGAGACCGAACTCTTCGCCGTCGGCGATCTCGGTAGCATTCTGAAAAGCTCGGATGCCGGCACGACGTGGAAGCCGCAGAAATGCGGTGCCCAGCATGCCGCGGTGCTCTTCGCCCAAGCCGATGGACGCAAGGTGCCGATGGACGCCATCGCCCGCCTAGGCGTTTGCAACGGCTACATCGCCACCGCGCTCAACCTCACCACGGCCGATCCGGCCAGCGCTCCGGTGCAGCGTTGCCTCGACTCGTTCCGCTTGGCCGATGCGATCCGATTCGCCGGCGGTGCCACGGCCGAGAGCGGCTGGGCCTTTCCGGTGCCAAACCACTTGAACGAAAGCTCGTCGAAGGAATTGCTGGCCGCGTGGGACAAGCTCGGGGACAACGCCGAGGAGCGACTCGTGAAGCAGCTCGTGCTCGCCTACCGCATCTGGAAACCGGAAGTGATCGTCGCGGATGCGATCATCGCCGGGGCGACGCCGGCCGAGCAGATCGTGCTGTTGGCCTCGCGGAAAGCGTTCAAACTCGCCGACGATTCCAAAGCCTACCCGGAGCAATTGCAGACGCTCGGATTGGAAGTTCACTCGCCGAAGAAACTCTACGCCATCGGCGACGAGGCCGGAGCGGACTGCGTCGTGAAGTACGACCAGACCGCGTTCGAGAAGCGGTTGCTCGACGCCCCGCAGCAATTCGCCGAAGCCAGTTTCGCTCTCGGCGGCACCGGGTGGATCAGTCCGAAGCAACGCTGCTTCCGCCTGATTTCGCACCGGTTGCCCGGCAGCGAAACGCACGCCGACTTGATGCAAGGCATCCACCTCGCCGAAGGGGGCACGGCCCGCCGGAAGTTGCCGATCTTCGGCGACGGCTTGGAATTGGTGCTGTCCGAACGCGAGAAAGCGGTGAAGTCGCGCCAGCGTTTGGAGGGAATCGCCCTCGCCGCCGAGACGCCCGTCGCCGCGGAAAAAACGCTCGTGCAGATCGCGCAGACGCTGAAAGGGATGCCCGACGACATCGCCTGTCGGACGGCCGTTTCGCTCGGCCGGCAACTCGCCGCGGGCGGCAAATGGGTCGCGGCGCGGGAAATGTTCCTGCTGGTCGTGGCCCGGTATTCCGCGTTCCCCGAAGCCGTCGATGCGGTGCGCTGGCTGTCGAAATACTACGCCAGCGCGGAGGCCCGCCATTGGGCCGAGAGCGACCACCGCATCACCATCGAAACCGGGACGATGGCCCCGGTCGGCGGCGGGGTCAAACCGGCCAGCCACGTCGAATTGCAATTGGATCGCCAGCAGTATCGGATGCACGACCCGGACGTGGCGAAGGCCAATTGGAAAACGTGCCTCGAACTCGAAACCAAGCTCGCGGGCTTCGGGCCGGTCTACAACCGCGATCCGGCGATTCACTTGGCCACCCTCGCGGCCCGTCGGCAACTCGGGCTCACGGGCGACGCCGCGAAACAAATGGCCGCGTACTTCCGCAGTGTGCCCGGCGCCAGCGAGATGCCCCCCGGCGTCGATCTCTGGCGCGACTGCCTGGCGGCGGAAGTTTGGCTCTTCGACAAATCGGCGATGCCGGTACAACCGAAGCCGCTGGCGATCTGCCCAACGGCGACGAAGAAACCCTACCTCGACGGCAAGCTCGATGACGCCTGCTGGGGGCTGTTCAAACCGCTCGATATGAAGAATGCGACGAACGCCGCCGAGTTGAAGGGCTACACGACCAAGACCCACTTCGCCCACGACGACCAGTTCGTCTACGTCGCGGTGGAGTGCCAGCACCCGGACGGCAAGCAATTGCCCAAGGCCGAGAAGCGCCTGCGCGACGAAAACCTCGCCGGTCGGGATCGCGTCGAAATCCTGTTCGATCTCGACCGCGACTATCAAACCTACTTCCGCTTCCAGATCGACCAGCGCGGCTGCGTGGCCGAGGATTGTTGGGGCGAGAAGAATTGGAATCCGAAGTGGCACGTCGCGATCGACAGCACGCCGGCGGGCTGGACGGCGGAAATTGCGATCCCGCGCGGCGAACTCACGGGCACGGCGCTCGCGAACGGCTCGGTCTGGGGCATGAACGTCAGCCGGATCGTCCCCGGAGTCGGCGTGCAGTCTTGGAGCGGCCCCGCCGATGCGAACCCGCGGCCCGAAGGGATGGGCCTGCTGAAGTTCCAAGTCGATCCGGTGCGGTAGCCCCGCATGAAGTGATCGGTCACACGCTCGGAATCCGGTTCACGCGTCGGGTTTGCGCAAAGCATACGAGCCGGACGCGTCAGCGATCCAATCCCATTTCGCACAGCTCGATTCTCACGCTGCGATCCCCAGCTGACGCGAATCGCAGCCAATGACTGCGCAAACTGCGCCGATTCGAGCGATTGTGTCCGTTTTGGCAAGGGATCGGGTTTTGACCAAAGTCCGGCGGGCGGACTGGCCGATG
>JANOSQ010001070.1:0-4688 GCA_031415915.1 Fimbriiglobus sp.
CTCCAAGACCTCGGCTACGACGGCGTCGAACTCGGCGGCTTCAACCCGCACCCCGGCCCGGATACCTACCCGACCAAAGAGAGCCGGGCGAAACTCCGCAAGGACGTCGAAGCCCACGGCCTGAAGTTCTCCGCCCTCGCCGCCGACCTCTGGAGCCAAAAGCTGCTGACGGTCGAAGACAACGCCCCGTTCCTGGCGGCGTTCGAGAAGAACGTCGAATTCGCCCACGACCTGGGCATCGATTGCATCCGCGTCGATACGGTCGAACCGATCACGGTGGTGCAAAATGGGACCGTGACCAACGAACTCGCGTTCCAGCGGGCGGTCGTCGCTTTCGACCTCGCCAGCAAGATGGCCGCGAAGCGCGGCATCCGCATCTGCTGGGAATTCGAACCCGGATTCCCGATCAATAAGCCGAGCGAAATCCTCGCCCTCGTGAACGAAGTCCGCGTGAAGCGGAACAACCCGAACTTCGGCGTGCTGTACGACACCTGCCACGCGCACATGTGCGCGGCCATCGGGGCCAACCAGATCGGCGACAAGGAAACGTTGCCCGGCGGGGCGATGGAACTCCTCGAGAAGCTGAAGGGGAACATCACCCACGTCCACGTCATCGACAGCGACGGCACGCTGAACGAGCACAACACCTCGACGCACAACCCGTTCGGCACCGGCCACCTGAACTTCGATCAACTGATCCCGGCGATCCAAGCCGCGGGCGTGCCGAGCGATTGGTGGTGCGTCGATCTTTGCTTCTGGCCCAACGCCTGGGACGTGACGGCGCAGAGCAAGAAGTACCTCGACAAGATGCGCGAGAAATACGCCGCGGCGTGAGGATTGACCATGATCGCCAAGTTCATCGACCCGCCCGAAACGATGGCCGACTTGCACGAACGCCTGGGGTTCGTGCCGCTGCATCGGATCCGCATGGATCCGCCACCCGGCACCGCCACGGAGGCGGACGTGATCCGCCACCTCGACGGCGGCAACAAGCGGATGTACGAACTCGTCGATGGCACCCTGGTGGAGAAAGCCGTGGGGACGCTCCAAGCGATTTTGGCCGCGGCGCTGATCACCCGGTTGAACATTTTCGTGGACGCCCACGATCTCGGCTTGATCGCCGGAGCCGATGGGCCTTTCCGAATGCTCCATGGGAACGTCCGGTATCCCGATGTCAGTTTCATCCCGTGGAGCGCTTTCACGGATGAAGAAATCCCGGACGAAGCGATTTGGTCGATCATCCCGGCTCTGGCGGTCGAAGTGCTCAGCGATTCGAACACCGCCAAGGAGATCAACCGAAAGCTCGGCGAACTTTTTTCCCTGGGAGTCCAGATCTGTTGGGTCATCGATCCCCCGAGTCGTACGGCCAAGGTGTACACCGGATCGATGGCGTTCGAAGCGATTGGCGCTTCGGGTACATTGACCGGCGGGGCGGTACTCCCCGGCTTCCAACTTCCGCTCCCGGATATTTTCACCAAGCTCGACAAATTCAAGAAGTCCCCATGATTCGCTCCCTCGGGCCGACGCGCACGCCATCGGCCAAATACCTATTCGCCATCGCGTTATTCACGCTCATCGGCGCGCTTCGCGCCGCGGAGCCGACTGCGCTTGAGAAAGCGATCCCCCCCATCGCAGAAGCCCACAAAGGGAAGATCTCCGTGGCGGTGAAGAACCTCGCGACCGGCGAATCGTATCGATTGCGCGGCGACGAGGTCATGCCCACGGCGAGCCTGATCAAACTCGGCGTGATGATCGAAGCGTACCAACAGGCCGAAGACAAGAAGGTGAAGCTGGAGCAAGCGCTGACGTTGAAAGCCGAGGATAAAGTGCCGGGCGCAGGAATCCTCACCCTCCATTTTTCGGACGGCGCGACGTTCCCCTTGAAGGATGCCATCCGCTTGATGATGGTCTACAGCGATAACACGGCGACCAACCTGGTGCTCGACTCCGTCGGCATCCGAGAGGTGAACGAGAGGATGGAGAAACTCGGTCTCGGGGAAACCAAGATCAACGCCAAGGTCTACAAGGGCAGCACAACGAGCATCGACAAAGCGCGCACCGACAAGTACGGCCTCGGATCCACGACCGCGAACGAAACCTTGAAACTGCTGGAGCTTCTGCACACGGGCAAGGTCGTGTCCGCCGCCGCGTGCGAGGCCATGCTCGGCCATATGAAAGCCAACGACGACAAGGAAATGGCCGTGCGATTCCTCCCGGTGGGTACGGTCGTCGCCCATAAAACCGGGGCCGTGAACAAGGCCCGTACCGAAGCGGGGATCATCTACGTCCCCGACCCCGCCGACAAGAAGAAGAAAATCCCGGTCGCGTTTTGCGTGCTCACCGACGGAAACGAAGACGTGCGCTGGGTGGTCGACAACGCCGCGCAAGTGACCATCGCGAAGATCGCTAAGGCGGTGTACGACGCGCATGCGATCGAGAAGAACAAATAGTCGACCCTCGAAATCTCCCTCTCACCCAAGGTTCCTCGCCGATGCCCAAAAAACCCTTCCGCGTCGGCATGATCGGCTACGGCTTCATGGGCCGCGCCCACACGAACGCCTACAAGCAGGTCGGTCAGTTTTTCCCGTCCGACTACGGGGTGATCCTCCAAGCCGTCTGCGCCCGCGATGCGGCCAAGGCCCAAGCCTTCGCCGACCAGTGGGGCTACGCCTCCATCGAGACCGACTGGAAGAAACTGATCGCCCGGCCGGACATCGACGCGGTCGACATCTGCGTGCCGAACAACCTGCACGCCGAGATCTCCATCGCCGCGGCCAAGGCCGGCAAGATGATCCTGTGCGAGAAGCCGCTGGCGATGAACGCCGCCGAGGGACGGACGATGGTCGATGCCGTCGAGAAGGCCGGCGTCGCCAACATGGTCTGGTACAACTACCGCCGCATCCCCGCCGTGAGCCTGGCCAAGAAGCTCATCGACGAAGGCCGGCTCGGCAAGATCTTCCACTATCGCGCCAAGTTCCTCCAAGACTGGACGATCAAATCCGACCTCCCCCAAGGGGGACAAGGCCTGTGGCGCTTGGACGCCGCCGCCGCCGGGGCCGGGGTCTCCGGCGATTTGCTCGCCCACTGTATCGACACGGCCCTCTGGTTCAACGGCAGCATGAGCAGCGTCTGCGCGATGACCGAAGTCTTCGTGAAGGAACGCCAACACGCGCTCACCGGCAAAATGGAAAGCGTCACCATCGACGACGCCTGCATCTTCTTCGGCAAGTTCGCCAACGGCAGCTTGGCCAACTTCGAGAGCACCCGCTACGCCCGCGGCCACAAGGCCCAGTACACGCTCGAAATCAACGGCGAGAATATGTCGCTGCTGTGGGATCTGCACGACCTGCACCGCCTGCAAATTTTCGATTACCAAGACGACAGCGCCATCCGCGGTTGGAAGAGCATCCACGTCACCGACAACAGTCCGGATCACCCCTACATGGCCAACTGGTGGGTCCCCGGCCTCGCCGTCGGCTACGACACCAGCTTCACGCACCAAGTCGCCGACTTCCTCCAAGGACTGAGCACCGGCAAACCGGCCAGCCCGACCTTCCGCGATGCGCTCGAAACGCAACTGGTACTCGACGCGGTGCTGGAGTCGGCGAAGACGCACCAGTGGAAGGATGTCGGAACGGTATAATTGTTAGCGACGGAGTCGAGAATAGAAATGAACGAAACTACCGTGCCGTTGCTCACACTCGAAGAATTTCAGTCCACTCGTGACCCTGCACATGGTTGGACTGAGCTTTTTCGGGGCCAAGAGGTAGTCCGGCCTTGGCCAACTTTTCGGCAAGCGATTGTCAAATCCAACATAGGGTTCGCAATTCGAGTCTATTTGAATGAGAATCGAATCGGTCGCATCGCGTTTTCTAGCGGTGTTATCACCGAACGCGACCCGGACACCGTCCGGGGGCCGGACGTCAGTTTCTACAGCGCGGCGCGGTTACCTTTCGGTGTCGAAGTGATTGCCTACCACGACCTGCCGCCCAATTGGTGCGTCGAAGTCAGATCGCCGTCGAACACCAAGGCGGAACTGCGGGCCAAAGCGCACGAGTACCTCGCCGGCGGAGTGCGATTGGTTTGGGTCGTCGATCCCGAAGATCGCACGGTGACCGTCTTCGAGAACAAGCTGAAATCGACCGTGTTCGAGTCGCATGCGACCCTCGCGGCCGAATCGGTGCTCCCCGGCTTCAGCTGCCTCGTCTCCGACTTCTTCAACGGGTAATCGCAAACGTCGCCGATTGCCCCGTCGCCTCTTCGACTTCGACCCGCATCACTTCGGGCGAATAGCCGTATTGCTTTTCCAACTCCGTGGCCAACCGTCCGGCGAACCACTTCGCCAGGAGTTCCGTCGTCGTATTCGCGATGGGCAACGCCGCGCAATCTTCCTTCGGAAAGCTCCACGTCTTCGCGCCGAACGTCACGACGAAATTGTCCCCCGCGTCTGTCACGGGGAGCAGCGGATTCTCCATCGCCAGCAGCATGTGGTGGTCGAGTTCGTCCACGATGGTTTGCGTCCGCCGTTTCAGCGCGACGAAATCGAAGACGTAAGAATTCGCATCCAAAGGCCCTTCGACCTCCACCGCGACGCGGTAGTTGTGCCCGTGCAAGCGCTCGCAGTCGTCGCCGTTGTAAGTGATGAAATGCGCGCAGCAGAACAGGAAGTAATCCTTGCTCACGCGGAT
>JANOSQ010001071.1:0-1709 GCA_031415915.1 Fimbriiglobus sp.
CCTCAATTGGGTAGGCTACCTCCTGCCGCTCGCCTAAGCAGCTTGGGCATCGCCGATCTGCCATAAGCTTTGCTCTTCTGTCCACCATCGTAGCCACTTGCTTCGCATGGGCTGTCCAGCTAATCTCTGTCTGTCCAGCAATCCGGTACTCCATCCAACAGAGTAACCACCGAAAGGCGGCATCGGGGTCGAGCGAGCGCAGGTAACGCGCTGGGTTCGGCGCCCCGGCTTTCGATAGCGACTTGGCCAGCGCGACGATTTGCCGGGCGCGGGTCGCGGCCAAACCGCCCGATTCGATGCACGCCCGCACCCCTTTGACCTTGGCCGCGGCGAGTGCGGCCAGAGTCGGGTAGGCGAGGTGCAAGGCCCGATTCGTCCGTCGGTATTGCGAGTCGGCCGTCTTGGCCGAGAGCAGGATGTAGAAAATCTCTTTGACCGGATTCCGGAAGTTGCCCAAGCCCGGCACGCCGTGCTCGGCGACCAAGCGATCCGCGATCTCGGCCCAAAGCGCGGGCCATCTCGAACGGGGATTTCTCCGGACCTCCAATATCCGCGCCGAGAGCGTGCTCACCGCAACTCCGCGATCAAGCCGAGCGACAAAGTGACGACGAAGACGATCCCGTGCCAAGGACGCAAGTTCATGGTGTGCACCTCGGAGAATCCGCGCGGGAGCGGTTGACCCGCCCCGCTCCCGGGGGCATAATCTAGTTGTCGATCCCCCGCCGGTTATTCGCTTCCCGCAATCCTACCTTGGGCGGTTTCCGCATGTTCGATGTTTCCTTCGCGCGGTCGGCGTCGAAACTCTGCTCCGGCGCGTCCCGGCGCGATTTCCTCCGCGTCGGCGGCCTCGGGGCACTCTCGCTGCCGGTGCTGCTGCGGGCCGAGGCCCAAGCTAAGGCCAAAAAGGGAACCGGTGCGAAGGCCAAGTCGGTGATTCTCGTCTACCTCGGCGGCGGGATGACGCACCACGATACCTTCGACCCCAAACCGGACGCGGCCGAGGAAATCCGCGGCAAGTACAAGACCATCCCCACGAACGTGACCGGGCTGAGCATCGGCGAGAAACTGCCGCTGATGGCCAAGCAGATGGACAAACTCTCGCTCGTCCGCTCCGGCGCCCACAACAACGATCACCACGAGACCGCCACCAACTGGGTACTCTCGGGTCGCTTCGGTTCCCCGTTCGGCGATTACCCGGCCATCGGCGCCATCGCCGCGCAGGAGTTCGGCTTCACCGGCACCGTGCCGCCGTATGTCAGCGTGCCGCGCAACCCGTCCTTCACCTGGGAACTCGGCAAGAGCGCCTTCCTCGGCGGCCGATTTGAATCCTTCAAAGCCGGCGACCCGAACCAGAAGGATTACAAGGTCCAAGATCTCACCGCCGCGGAGCCGATGAGCGCCAAGAAAATCGAACGCCGGGAGAACCTGTTGAAGGCGGTGGATGGCTTGGCGAAGAAGGTCAATGGGAACGATCAGATCGCGACCTACGACGAGTTCCACCAGCGCGCCGCGCAGATGATCCTCTCGACGCAAGCCCGCAAAGCGTTCGCCATCGACGAGGAAGACGCCAAGCTCCGCGACCGCTACGGCCGCACGACCGCCGGGCAATCCTGCTTGCTGGCCCGCCGGCTGGTGGAAGCGGGGACGCGCTTCGTCACCGTGAACTACGGCGGCTGGGATCACCACGCCAAGATCTTTGAAGGCTTGGA
>JANOSQ010001072.1:0-8241 GCA_031415915.1 Fimbriiglobus sp.
CGATGATCTGGAAGAGCAGGTACTCGAGGAAGTCGGTGTCCTTCTGGTAGATGCCCGGCGTGACCAACAGCTGCCATTGGCCGCCGCCGCCGTGCTTGATGCTGTGCAGGAGGAGGGTTTTGCCGGCCCCTTTGTTCCCGAGGATCGGCACCACTTCGCTGTGCGCCATCGGGTCGTAGCGGTACAGGTCGATGATGGCGTGGAGCAAATCGCGCTCCGCGGCGAACAGCTCGGCGACGTGGTAACGGGCGCAAACTTCGTCGTCCGGGTTGCGCGCGAAGTAGTTGCGGAACGGGTTGCCGGCGCGCTTGAGAAACTCGCGGGCGTTCTCGGCGACGGGCGGTCGGGTCAGGGTGGTCGTCATCGGGGCCTCTCCATGGCGATCGAATCGTGAATCCTTCAGAGCCGGAAGCGTGAGCGACGGTTTCTTACCGCGCGTTGGCGTAATAACTCACTTCGTGGCCGATCATCAAGGCGAAGGCCGGCTCCGGGAGCGTGTAGAGCGGGCCGGTGTACGGGTGCAAATAGATGCGCCGCTCGTCGTGCAATTGGCGCAGCGCGTCGTGGAACAAGCCGATGCTCGGCGCCGGGTCGAGGGTGCTCAGGCTGCGGAACAACTCGGGCAGCGGACAATCGCGGGTCACCCCGCCGCGGCTGGCCCAATCGGCGAGTCGCGTCACCAAGCGCTCGGCGAGTTCCCCGGCATCCCACGCGGGCGGCATCAACGCGACCGATCCCTCGCGCTCCCACGCCGGCGCTTCCACCAAAACCGGTTGCCGGCTCATCACGACTTGCGGTAGCACGGATTGAATCCTTTCGGTCATGCCGACCAAACTCGCGGCCATGCGGTCGGCGGTTTTCAACAGCGTTTGCACCTCGCCGCGGCGCTCTTCCAGCACGCGGACAAAATCTTCGAGCACCTGCTTCGGCGACGCCTGTTCCATCAGGTAGGCCAACCCCTTCGGCGACGCCGTGCAATATTCCACGGTACTTTTCCCCTGCGGGACGCGCCGGAGCACGGTCAACAGGCCATCGTCGAGGGCTTTTTTCACGGCCGGCTTCGCGCCCGCCGTCGCGGGGAACAGCCCCGGTTCGGCTTTGGTCGTCAGCAGCGCGCAACCCTCCGGGCAGGCCGCGGCCCGCGACAGGGCGTCGAGTAGGAAGGGGGTGAGCTTATCGGCCAAAGGTTCGCATCCGTGCCACCGAGGTAATCCGGGTATCCTAAAGCGAATGGGGAATCGGGTGCAAGCCGAAGTGGCAAGCGGGTGCGCCAACGGATTCTGGCACGGCACAGTGGAACCGGCGTCTCGGCTCCAGCGGGCGTCCCTCCGAAATTAGGAAGGGCTGGGGACGTGAGTGCCGCGCTGCGAAAAAGGGTTCTCCCGGGATCGCCGAAATCCCTCGGCGACTGTGCAACTGGCGGAGCCTCGGCCAACCTGCTACTCTATTCTCAGGCCAACCCTTTCTGCTGGGAAACTCCCAATGCTCCGCCGATTCCTCTCGCTGATGGTCGTACTGACCATTCCCGTCGTCGCCTCCGCGGCCGAATCCCAAACCGGGTTCGTGACCAAGGAATTCGCGAACGAAGACAAATCCATCTCCAAGTACGTCGTGTTCGTACCCGCGGCCTACGACGGCAAAACCGAATTCCCCGTGATCCTGTTCCTCCACGGCTCCGGCGAAACCAAGGGCGGCACCAAGATGCCCGTCGAAGTCGGCCTCGGGCCGGTCATCAAGAAACAAGAGAAAACGTTCCCGTACATCGTCGTGATCCCGCAAGCGGAGAAACGCCCGTGGTCGGCCGGGAGCGTGGATGGCAAGAGGGCGATGCAAATGCTCGACGACACCATGAAGGCTTACAAGACCGACGCCAAGCGGGTCATCCTCACCGGCCTGAGCATGGGCGGCTACGGCACTTGGAGCCACGCCGCGGCCTTCCCGGACAAATGGGCGGCTATCGTGCCCGTGTGCGGCGGCGGCAACGCGAAGGACGCCGAGAAGATCAAGGACATTCCCTGTTGGAACTTCCACGGGGACAAGGACACCGCCGTGAAAGTGGAACTCTCCCGGACGATGATCGAAGCGCTGAAGAAAGCCGGCGGCAAACCGAAGTACACCGAGTACGAAGGCGTCGGCCACAACAGTTGGGACTCCGCCTACGGCGACAAGGAATTGTGGAAGTGGCTCGCGGAGCAGAAGAAAAATTAGAGCCCTCGGAGGAAGCGCAATGACTCAGAATTATTCGGCCGTGATCCGCCAAAGCGGCGAGTGGTGGATCGGATGCATTAAGGAAGTGCGCGGTGTGAATTGCCAAGCCCACACCCGCGAAGAACTGCTGGATGACCTCAAATCCGCATTGTCGGAGATCTTGGTCATGAACAGCGAAGACGCCGTCTTGACGATGGAAGGCGAATTCGAGGAAGTGAGCATCAGCGCATGAAGCGTAGGGACTTGATCAGTCATCTTCGCGCTCACGGATGTGTTTTGATTCGCGAAGGAGGCAAGCACGCTTGGTGGGGTCACCTCACCAACAACCAAAGAACTGCGATTCCGCGCCACGGCGAAGTGAACAACAACACTGCGAAAAGTGCTTGCCGCGCATTGGGCATCCCACCGCCGCTGAAGAAGTGATTTTGCCAGTTACCCAAACTCAGGAGCCTCTCCCCATGTCCGCGAAGAAAAGCAAACCCTCCCGCCGCGGCTTTTTCGCCGCCTCCGCCGTCGGGGCCACCGCCCTCTCGATGACGGCCAAGAGCTACGCCGAAGTCAAAGGCGCCAACGAAGCCGTCCGCATCGGCTTCCTCGGCGTCGGCGGCCGCTGCCAGCAGCACATCGACATCATCATGAAGATGCAGGCCGATAAGAAGCTCGTGAAGCCCGTCGCCGCCTGCGACGTCTGGGACGGCGACCCGAAGAAGGGCTTCGTCCGCGCGACCAACACCTACAACGGCCAAGGGCTTTACCCGTCCGCCAAGCGAATGGGCATCGAAGACGATAAGAAGCACGTCACCAAAGATTACCGCAACGTCCTCGATCAGAAAGACGTGGACATGGTCGTCGTCGCGTCGCCGGATCACTGGCACGCCAAGATGACCATCGACGCCCTCGCCGCCGGCAAGCACGTCTACTGCGAAAAGCCGATGACGCGCACCATCGCCGAGGCCCACGCCGTCGTCGACGCTTGGAAAAAGACCAACCTGACGATGACCGTCGGCGTCCAGAGCATGGCCGACCCGACGTGGCGCATGGCCTACGACTATATCAAGGCCGGCAACATCGGCCACGTGATGCAGGGCCAAACCAGCTACTACCGCAACAGCACCGTCGGCCAGTGGCGCTACTACTCGCTGACCAAGGACATGAACCCGACGACCATCGACTGGGACATGTTCCTCGGCCACAAGTTCGAAGTCGCCGGCGAGAAGGTGGGCCCGACGCCGGATAAGGTCCCGTTCGACCGGGCCATCTTCGGCCAATGGCGCTGCTACTGGCCGTTCGGCGGCGGCATGTTCACCGACCTCTTCGTCCACCAGACGACGCACCTGATCGCCGCGATGGGCGTCCGTTACCCGCGCCGCGTCGTCGGCGGCGGCGGCATCTACCTCGAGTACGACACCCGCGACGTGCCCGACGTGGCCACGGTGGTCGCCGACTACGACGAAGGTTGCCAAGTCATCATCACCGCGACCATGGGCAACGATCACCGCATCGAAGAAGTGATCCGCGGACACACCGGCACGCTGGTGTTCGAGAGCAAGCCGGGCAAGAAGGACGATCCGAAGTCGCCCCGCGAATACGGCTTCACCATCGTCCCCCAAGGCATCGGCGGCACGCCGAAAGGCCCGAGCGGCGACATCCCCAAAGACGGCGAGTTCGTCTCCGGCGGGATGAAGACCACCGACAATGACACCTACGCCCTCTGGGAAAACCACCTGAAGGCCGTCCAAGCCAAGAGCCAGGACACCTTCTGCACGCCGGAGCTCGGCGCCGCCGCGTTCACCACCGTGAACATGGGCGCGCAAAGCTACCGCCAAGGCAAGGCCTTCTTCTGGGATAAAGAAGCCCGCAAGGTCGTCGACGCCGACGCCACGTGGGCGGCCCAGTGGGAAGAACGCAGCAAGAAACGCGGCAAGCCGAACCAGATCATCGGCTGGACCGGTGGCGACAAGGGTAGCACGCTGACCCCGCCCGAGTACCAGAAGCTCGAAGGCCCGTGGATCGACGGCAAAGACCCGGCCGGTTGAGAAGCCCATTGACGTCATCCGATTCGGTTTGGGCAATCGATTCCGGCGCCCTCTCTCGGCTTTGCGGGAGAGGGTTGGGGTGAGGGTCTTGTTTCCAGAACCCCTCACCCCCGGCCCCACTCACGCAAAGCCGAGAGAGGGGAGAAAGCTCATTGCCGTTTCCGTTTCTTCAATCTTCAATCCGCAATCCGAAATGCCTCTGCAAGAAGCCTTCCCCGAGATCACCAAACGGCGCGAACCGCTCGCGCCGTATACGCACCTGCGCATCGGCGGGCCGGCGGAGTGCCTCGTCCAACCGCGCACGACCGACGAACTCAAAGCCGTGCTGCGCTACTGCAAAACCAAGTCGATCCCGCTCCGGATGCTCGGCGGCGGGTTCAACTTGCTGGTGAACGACGACCCGGTGCCGGGGGTCGTGATGCGCCTCACCGGCCCCGAATTCTCGACGATTGAAACGCAGGGCAAATCGATTCGCGCCGCCGGCGGCGCCCAACTCTTCGACCTGATCGCCGAGGCGGTGCGGGCCGGGCTGGGCGGGTTGGAAACGCTCGTCGGCATCCGCGGCACCGTCGGCGGCAGCGTCCGTTGCAACGTCGGCGACCGCAGCGGCGAAATCGGTTCCTGCGTCCGCCGGGTGGCCGTGCTCAACGACGACGCCATCGAAACCATCCGCACCCGCGACGAACTCACCTTCGGCGACCACAGCAGCGACCTCGACGAACCGGTGATCCTCTGGGTCGAATTCGAACTGACCCCCGAGAAGCCCCAAGCCCTGCTGAAGCGGATGCGGCGGGCCTGGATCATCCGCAAGGCGGCCGAGCCGCTCAGCTTCCAAGCAGGCGTCCGCATGTTCCGCGACCCCGCCGGGCAGAGCGCCGGGGCGCTCATCGAACGCGCGGGCCTCGCCAAGTTCCGCGTCGGCAGCGCCGAAATCAGCGACCGCAACGGCAACTACGCCATCGCCCACCCCGGCACCACGGCCAAAGATGTCCTGAAGCTCATCGACCACGTTCGCGCCAAGGTCAAGGACTCCGCCGGCGTGACCTTGGAACGGGAACTCAACGTCTGGTGAAGTGACGCCGCGAATGGCCAAGCCCAAATTCCACAAGCGACCCCCGCCGAACTACGGCCCCGGCTGGCACCTCCTCAAAACCGCGGCCAAGGCCACCGTGGCCTTGGCCCTCGCCTTCGGCGTCCTCGTCGGCATCGCGTGGTTCGGCTCCCAAGCCGGCACCGAAGTGGCTCCCCACGGGCGGTACACCGTCGCCTTCGGCGACATCGAAACGGCGGCGCCGCCGGGGCAAGATCGCAAAGCTTTCCTCTTTGAAGTGCGATACCTCAGCGATCTTCCCGAGACGGTTCAGTCGGTCGATCCGAACCTGGGCGAGAACCTGAAAGCAGCGTTCCGCAAGCACCCGTGGGTGTTCGTAGCCGGCGAGGTGACCGTGACCAAGCAGGGGGCGATCCGCGTCGAATTGAAGTTCCGCGAGCCGGCGTTGGCCTTCAAAATCTTGGGCGAAAAAGAACACCGCGCCGTCGACCGCACCGGGGTGTTGCTCCCGAAAGAAACCGCGACGGCGAAGTTGCCGACGTTGGGCAACCCCGTTCTTCCCTCGAACACCTCGGCGGGGCAAACTTGGCCCGACCCGGATGTGCGGCGCGCCGTCGAACTCGTCGGGCTCTACCCTTGCGAGCGCATCGAACGAAAACCCGATGGCTGGCACGTCACCCATGCGAATTCGGTGAAAAGAATCGCGTTCCCGTAGTGCCGTACAATAATCGTGTTCTGGCTCGTCAGAGCCGGACGCGTCAGCGACGTGTTCGTTCCGCGACTCCGAACGGATCGCGCTGTTGAATCGCGCACAAAACGTCGCTGACGCGTCCGGCTCTGACGAGCCGAAATGCGATCCGTTCTCCCTTGGATTCCGCGATGCAAACCCGGTTCGTCATCGGTATCGACCTCGGCACCACCAACAGCGCCCTCGCCTTCGTCGACACCGGCGCCGGCGGCGATTTGAAGTGCCAGACGTTCCCCATCCCGCAAGTCGTGAACCCCGGCGAAGTCGCCGAGCGGAGCCTGCTGCCATCGTCGCTGTATTTGCCGGGGGCGAACGAACAGCCCGCCGGGGCGTTGAAACTGCCGTGGGATGCGACCCGCGATTTCAGCGTCGGCGAGTTCGCCAAAAACTTCGGCGCCAAGGTGCCGACGCGGCTGGTCAGCAGCGCGAAGTCGTGGCTCGGGCACTCCGGTTGCGACCGCAAAGCGCCGATCCTCCCGTTCCGCGCCGGCGATGCCGACCGCAAGATTTCCCCCGTCGAGGCCTGCACACGCTACCTGAAGCACATGGCCGAAGCGTGGAACGCCGTGGCGACCAACTCGATCCCCGAACACAAACTCGAAGCTCAGGAAATCATCCTGACCGTGCCGGCATCGTTCGATGCCGCCGCGCGCGAGTTGACCGTGGAAGCGGCCCGCGCAGCCGGGTTCGAGCACCTGACCCTGCTCGAAGAACCGCAGGCCGCGTTCTACGCCTGGTTAGACCGCAAGGGCGAAAGCTGGCGGAACGAGGTCGGCGTCGGCGATCTCGTGCTCGTCGCCGACATCGGCGGTGGCACCTCCGACTTCACCCTGATCGAGGTCGGCGAAGAGGGCGGGAACCTCGCCCTCACCCGGCTCGCCGTCGGCGATCACCTGCTGCTCGGCGGCGACAACATGGATCTGGCGCTGGCCTACACCGTCGCCGGGGAATTGAACAAAGCGGGGACCAAGCTCGACGCCGGGCAGATGCTGCAGATGACGCACGCGGCGCGGCAGGCCAAGGAGCAGCTGCTCGGTGACAAGTCGTTGTCATCCGCGACGGTCACGGTGTTGGGGAAGGGTCGCTCGGTCATCGGCGGGGCGGTGAAACACGACCTTCCCCGCGCCGTCGTCGAGCGCGTGCTCATCGACGGGTTCTTCCCGGAGTGCCCGCGCGATGCGCAACCCGACCGCGACGCCAGCGCCGGATTGCAGGAACTCGGCCTGCCGTACGTGTCCGATGCCGGGATCACCAAGCACCTCGCCCACTTCTTGAATCGCCAAGCGGAAGCCCTGGCCGGGCGGGAGAAACCCTCGGGCAAGAAGAAGAAAGCCGACGGCGTGATCCTGCCGACGGCGGTGTTATTCAATGGCGGTGTGTTCAAAGCCGACCCGCTGCGGAATCGGTTCCTCGGCGTCCTCGGGGCGTGGGCGAAGTCGGCGAAGGCCGAGGGCGTGCGGGAACTGTCGGGGGCCGACCTCGATCACGCCGTGGCCCGCGGCGCGGCGTATTACGGTCTCGTGCGGCGCGGCAAAGGCGTCCGCATCCGCGGCGGTACGGCCCGCGCCTACTACATCGGCGTCAAAGTCGCACGTCCCGCGATCCCGGGAATCCCCGACGAATACAAGGCCCTCTGCGTCGCCCCCTTCGGCATGGAGGAAGGCACCGAAGCCGACATCCCGCAGCAGACCTTCGGGCTCACCGTCGGCGCCGAGGCGACCTTCCGCTTTCTGGGTTCCACTATCCGCCGCGACGACAAACCCGGCGCGACAGTCGAAGATTGGCAAGGCGAAATCGACGAACTCTCGCCGGTGAAAGTGACCCTCGACGGCCAAGCGAGTTCCGGATTGGTGACGGTGCACCTGCACAGCAAAGTTACCGAGGTCGGCCAACTGGAACTGTGGTGCCAGAGCCAAGACGGCAAGCAGAAGTGGAAGCTGGAGTTCAACGTGCGTAGTTAGCCGGACGCGCAAGCGACGGAGCCGGGCGCGGGCTATCGTTTCACCGAACGGCGTGACCCCGGTTCGCGACCGTTGCTGACGCGTCCGGCGAACCACCCTTCAAAACTTCATCCGCAGTCCCGCGCCCAAGAACGCCCCCGGCGCCACGTCCACCCGGTCGTGCAATGTCGCGCCTTGGTTGCGGCCTTCGCCGAAGAAGCGGCCGAAGGAGTAGCCGGCGTGCAGGTCGAGCGTCGC
>JANOSQ010001073.1:0-25950 GCA_031415915.1 Fimbriiglobus sp.
GCGTGAGCGACGGTCTTATGTGCAACCGTCGCTTACGCTGCCGGCTCGGAAAAACATCTTACTTCTTCCCACGCTCCTTCGCTTTGCGCATGCGCGTGAGGAAGTCGTCCCCTTCGTCGTCGGCGGGTTTCTCCTCGCGCACCGACGGCGCGCTCGGCAGCGGGGGGCCGCTCGCTTTGCTCGCGTAATCGTCGGCGCCGGCGGGGGCGGGTTCCCCGGCGGCGGCGTCCGGTTCGAACTTGCGGGTGGCGCGCTTCTTCGCCAGCGTGTCGCTCACCGCTTTCTTGCGCTTCATCAGATTGCCGAGGGCGCCGTCCTCCTCGGTTTCCTCGAAGGTCTGCCGGCGGAGCTTCGCCCAGGCGCGCTGGCTCCACTGCCGGAGTTCATTCGATTCCAAACTGATCCGCCGGGCGCCGACGTCGAAGAGGAGCAGGAACGCCGCGGCGAAGACGAGCCAGTACCAGAACGGCAACAGCGCCCGGATGCTCGTGGGCGCCGTGCGGAAGAAGTCGGCGGTCGCCGCCAGCTTGGGGATCGCCGCGGCGTCGTCGGCTTCCTTGAAGTAGTTGCCGCCCGTGGCCGCCGCGAGGCGCTCGAGCAGCGGGGCGTTCGTTTCCAAGTCGGCGAACTCGGGCGAGTAGGGCACTGTGATACCGGCGCGGGCGCTGTCGAACGGCTCGGCCCCGCGGCTCCCTTCGACGCGGACGAAGTACGCCCCGGCCTCCTCGGCGATGAACTCCGCTTCGTAGATCCCCGCGCCTTTCGGTTTGAAGTCGAGCACCGGCACTTTCTCACCGGGGCCGGGTTGGCTCGGCTGGCTCACGGCACCCCGCAGGGTCAGGCCGGAAACCGGTTTGTCTTTGCCGTCTTTCAACTCCCGGGCATCGACGATCACGCGGATGCGGCCGTCCTTGTACTCGGTGACGATGGTCATGCTGCCGCGCTCGGCTTCGCGCATAGCCCACGTCACGGTCTGTTCCCAGTGTTTCTGGTAAATGTCCGACGCGGCCCAATCCTTGTCCCAGCCGAGGACGCCCTTGCCCGGCAGCGTCCGCGCATCGGCGGTGAAGGCGACCGCTTTGCCCAACCCGTAGCGCCACGACGCCAGAACGGGGAACCGTGCCCCCGATTGCTCGTCTACGGGGCCTTCGATGTGGATGGTGCAGAGCGGCGAGTCCTTCTTGGTCGTCCGCACGAATCCGTACAGCCGCGGCAGGGCATCGGGCAATCCGTCGGCCGGGCCGCCGCGGGCGACCCACGTCGGGGTGAACGGATCCTTGTAAATGAACGACTGGCTGATGCGGCGCGTCTCTTTGATGTAGATCGCGGGGAGTTTGGTCGGGTCGAGCACCTTGTGGAAGTTCCCCGGCTTCCCTTCGGCGTCGGCGGTGCCGGCGGCGATGGTCTGCATCTTGGTGTCTTCGTTCACCCCGTGCGTCGCCACGCCGATGGTCGTGCAGGTGATTCCGGCCTTTTTCATCGCCGCGACCGCGGCCATACCCGGCCCGGAATAATTCGGGTCGCCGTCCGAGATGACGATGACGTGCTTGGTGCTGAGGTTGTGCTTCGGGTCGGAGAGTTTCTCCGCCGCGGCTTCGAGGAACGGGTTGAAGTCGGGCATGTCGCCGGGGCTCATCTTGTCGATCTTCGTGTAGAGCCGCTCCTTCTCGTCGCCGACGGCGTCGAACGGGATCTGCCAATTGACCGTGGGCCCGAAGAGGCCGAAGTCGACGACGCCGACCATATCGACGGGGCCGAGGCGCTGCACCGCGAGCTTGGCGATCACCTTCTGCCACTTGTTCCCGTCGGCCATTTCGGAAGCGTGCATCACGAGCACCAACCCGCCGCGACCGGCCGCCTTCTTCGCTTTGATCTCGCAATCGACCGGCAACGCCGCTTCGATGGGCGTCTGCTGGTAGCCGCCGGGGCCGTAGGCATCGGGCCCGCCGACCATGACGAGTCCGCAGCCTTGGTCGTGGACCTGCTGGCGGATCGTTTCCATCTGGTCGTTGGTGAATAGGTCGGCGGGGACGTTGGCGAGGACGATGCAATCGTAATTGCTGAGGAAGATGCCGAGGTCGTTCTTGTCGCCGGGGAGCTTGTCGATGGGGAGAAAGTCGAGCCGCTGCTTGGCGTCGCGCAGGCGTTGAATCAGGTGCTGGTGCGGGGACTTCGCTTCGACCTGCGCCGGATCGACGAAGAGGATGCGCTTCTGCCCGCGCGCCACCACGGCGGCGGAGGCGCGGTTGTTTGCTGCGCGATCCCCCGGCAACCCGGCGACCGCGGCTTCACCGGGTCGTTCGACGGATGAAATCGGGATGAACGACGCCTTATAGGTGTAGGACGTTTCCGCCTTCGATTGATCGCGGTCGTGGAACCGGAAGACATTCAGCCCCGGCACGAGCCGGACGCGCGGCGGGTACTTCTTCGCATCGAGCACCTGCTCCGTCGGTTCGATTTCGACCGTGCTCTCCTTGTTCGGTTGTTGAACTTCGAGATCGTCGCCCTGTCGACCGACGCGGGTGAGGTCGATCAGCCCGTCGATCTCGCGCGTCGGGTGGGCGTTGCGGATGAGCACGCGGATTGGCAGACGCGCCCCTTGCACGGCGAGCGGGGGCGCTTCCACCGATTGCACCAGCACTTCGTTCTCATTGACGAAGCCGGGGGCGAGGGCGACCGCGTCGATCGGCACGCCGTTCTTGCGGGCGAGGTCGGCTTGGCCCTCGGCGTTGCCGAGGTTCTCGTTTCCATCGGAGAGCAGCACGATGCGGCGCGAGGTCCCTTCGGGGAACGAGGCGAGGGCGAGTTTGATGGCCGCGGCGATATCGGTGTAGTTGCCGTCGATGAACCCGGCGGCGCGCTCGTCGAGCGGCAGTCGATCCACCGCCGCCGGCGGGTAGGCGAGCTTCGGCCGCTTGCCGAAATAGATGATCCCGGTCTGATCGGCGCGGTGAGCGGTGCCGCGCTTGGCGATGGACGTTTCGATCAACCCGCGGATGCGCTCCCAGCGCGCATCGACAGGTTCGGAGCCGTCCTTGCCGGGCCGCAGATCCTGCGGCACGCTGAAGGAGCGGTCGACGAGGAAGATGACGGTGACGTTCTCGGACGGCCGGCGAACGCGCGGTTCGGCGAGGGCCATGACCAAGCAAGCGACGACGAGCGCCCGCGCCGAGATCGCCAGCCACTTCCGCGTGCTGCCGAGACCGGACAAGCTCCGCCGACTGATGAGGAATACGACCGGCACAAACACCAGCAAGACGAGCCACCACGGCCGGGTGAACTCGGTCCAGCGGACCGCCTTGGCGACTTCGCCGATCCCCTTATTCAACTCCCGCCCGATCAACCCGCCGACGGCGACGATCAGCAGCGTGGTCAAGATGAGGGCGAACCGCGCCGACCAATAGCGGGTGAAGGCGAGGACGAGTACCGCGATCCCGAATCCGACGGCGGGGGCGAGCAACGCGACTTCGGAGTAGAGCGTGGTGTTGCCGTCGTCGCTGAGCTTGAACTTCCACTTGGCGAGGGCCATCGACCCGACCGCGAAGGCGATGAGCGCACCCGCCCAATAGCCGAGGGGGTACGTCTTCCGCCGGCGCAGCGCCAGCGACCCGAGCACCCCCGCGACGAGGAGCAGGACGAGTGCGAGCCAATGCGTTTCGAGGAAGTCGATGAGGCGGGCCATGATGGGGTCTTCCTCTTTCGTTAGCCGGACGCGCAAGCGGCGGAACGATAGCAGTCAGTGCCGTTCGGTCGATTCACCCCGAGTTCGACTCGTGGCCGTCGCTTGCGCGTCCGGCTAACAGGCTAGGCTCTGCTGTCTGCATCGCATTCTCCTAAAACTTCACCCGCTGTACCCGGTGATTCTCCGTATCGACCACTTGAACCCGCCCCTGCTTGTCGACCGCCAGCGCCCAGGGGTCGGCCAGTTGCCCCGGTTCGCGGCCGGGCGTGCCCCACGTTGCCAATGGCACGCCGTGCGTCGTCAGTTTCTGCACGCGGTGGTTGCCGCGCTCGACCACGTAGAGTTCCCCGGTGCCGTTGAAGGCCAAGTCGTACGGCAGGTGAAACTCCCCCGGCCCTTGTCCCGGCCCACCGAACTCGCGGACGAACTCGCCGTCGGTCGTGAGCACCTGAATCCGGTGGTTGCAGGCATCGACGATGTACAAGTGCCCGTCGGGGCCAAACGCCAGCGAGCGGATGCGGGCGAACTGCTTCGGCCCTTGCCCGCTCTCCCCGAAGCAGGTCACGAACTTGCCGTCGAGGTCGAGCTTCGTGATGCGGTCGTTCTGGCCGAACTCGGAGATGTAATAGAACCCGGCGGCATCCTGAACGCAATCGGAGATGTACCCGAATTGCCCCGGCAGCTTCCCGGCCTCACCGCCGAGTTTCTTCAACTCCACGCCATCGTGGGAATAGACGCGCACACAGTGGTAATGCGAATCGGCGACGAGCAGATTCCCGTCGCGGTCGATGCCGAGACCGCTCGGCCGGCCGTTGCGAAAATCGGGCGTGGTGAAGGTGACGCCGAGGTGCTGGCCGTCGAGGTCGTAGGCTTGGATACGGGCGGTGAAATCGACGAGGAAGAGCCGACCTTGCGGATCGATGGCTGCGGCGCGCGGCCGGGACACGGCGCCGTCTTGCACGCCCTTTTGCCCCCAGACGAGTTCCGGGGCTTTCGACCGCCGGCCGAGCGCAAACGACAGCGCGACCGCGCCCCCGGCGATCAGCAGAACCAGAGCGAGCGCGGTCCGCGTGTTCATGGGGTTAACGTAGCGATTTCGCCATCGGCACGCCGTCTACGATGGGCCGAGATCGCACAGAGCGAGCGTCAAGCGATCCACCCCCACCGGCACGATGTGGAAGCGGGCGGTCAAGTCGCTCCGCTCGCCGTTCAACGGGATGTCGTCGTAGTGGACCATGCCCAAGTGCTTGGACGAGTCGAGCCAGATGTTCTTGCGATCAACCCGGATCTTGTCGCGGATGATTTCGTCCGCATCGGGCCGGCCCCGCAACGTCGTCACGGCGAAGACCTCGTCGCCGTCGAAGAGTTCCGCGACGCCGTACCCCGCGATAGTCCGTTCCAAAATGACCGGCGAATGGATCCGCTGCAACCCGGTCGTATCGAGCATCGCCAGCGCCTCGACGTAGCCCCCTCGGGCCAGTCGCTCGCTCCATTCGACCACGAGCGATTTGATCGCGCCGTCGTCCGCCCCGCGCGGCAGCGTCCAAATCTCGCCGACGATTTCCAGCGTATTGTCTGTTTCGAGCGCGGTCGAGTCCGCTTCGCCCTGCCGCTCGCGGTATTCCAAGTACCGCAGGGCTTTCTTGAACGCGCTCCGGACATCGAGCCGCAAATCGCGCTTCCATTCGGAGCCGTCCTCGTCGCGGCACCGGGCGTACTTCGCCAGCGCGTATCCGAAGTGGGGCATGTCGAGGTAGCCCTTGCGGCCGACGGTCCAGCTCGACGAATGGCCCTCGGTCCAGTGCGTTTCCACGACGATCGAGTTGGCGCTGAAGAAGCCCATCCCGAAATAGACGGTCAGCAAGTCGGTCAGCGGTTCGTGATCGTCCGCGTCTTCGGGGATGCGCCCGTGGCCGAGCAGGTGGATGTGCCCGAGTTCGTGGGCGATGGTGCTCACCAGCGCGAGGGCGTCGTGCAGTTGGGAAAAAGCGATCCAGATGCGGAACTTGTCCCCGGCGACTTCGTACACGCCGGCGGCGCCCGACCCGCCGTTGTCGAAGAGTTGCATCTCGATGGTCGCGGGGTCGATGTCCATGAACCCGCAGACCAAATCGAGCACCCGCCGGGCATCCTCCGGGGTGCCGTTGAACTCGCCGGGGAAGAATTCGACGCGCGGCAGGATCATCGGCCGATTTCGCAAACGGGTCGTCCCGAACTGCGCTTCGAGCCACGCCCAACGGGCGTCGATCCAATCGCGGGCCACCGGGTCGATCGGGCACTCCGGTTTCGAAAGGAACCAACCGAACATGTCGGGTCCTCGGTGACAGGGGATCGATCGAAGCGGGTGGTGCGATGGTAAAGGATCACGGCGTCTGCTTCCACAACTTCTTCCCCGCTGCGATGGCCGCGTTGTTCCCTTCGATCGTCATCGGGTTCGCCCCCCGGTAGATCGGTGCCCTGGCGTGGGGGTGCGTTTCCGTCCGCAAGTGACCGAGCATATGGTGCCCCATCCGGCGCTCGCGCTCCGCTCGCAAGGCGGCGATGTCGATGGGGGCGATCACGATCTTCTCCCCGGGGCCGGGATCGGCTTGCGACAGCAGTCGGCCGTCGTAGTCCACGGCCATGCTGCCGCCGGGCCACGAGAACGGCGGGTAGTGCGACAGGCTCGCCCCCTGATTCGCGGCGACGACGTAGGCCATGTTCTCGAGCGCCCGGCAGCGGTTCACCGTCGTCCACCAGTCCATCGGCGGGGTCGCGCCCCACGGATCCATGTAGGCCGACACGCGGATGAGCACCTCGGCGCCTTGCAGCGCCAATTCGCGGATCGCCTCTGGAAAGAGCCAGTCGTAGCAGATGGCCGCGCCGAGCGAGCCGATCTCGGTTTCGGTCACGGGGAAGAACGGCTCCGCGTAACCGGGGACATCGTGCGGGCTGCTGTGGACTTCCCACGGGATCCACGGGTTCACCTTGCGATACTTGCTCAGCAATCCGTCCGGGCCGATCAAGCAGGTCGTGTTGAATACGCGGCCGGGGTATTTGGAATCGACTTCGAGAAACGTCCCCGTTTGGATGAACAGGTTCCGCTCCTTCGCCTTGCGATGGTAGCGCTCCGTCTGCTCGTTCGGCAGTTCCACGGCGAGTTTGTCGCGCAGCTCTTCCACCGTGAAATAGATCGGCGCGGCGTGGGCGAACTCGGGGAAAACGACGAGCCGGACGTCGCCGAACGGGGCGTACCCGAGGGACGCTTGGTCGATCATCGCCAGCATCCGACCGACGCGCTCGGGGAGTTCGGCCCGCGTTGCGGGGTTCGGGAAATCGGTTTGGATCGCGGCGGCGAGGTAGCGGAGCGGGGAAGCCATGGTGGACTCGGAACGGAGAGGTGCTGAACGAATCGCCCTGCTCAGCGTATGAAATAGAGTCCGTGTCCGTTTCAGGAACCTCTCCCATGAAGCCGCTCTCGAAACTGCTCGCCGCCATCGTCGTCCTCGCGCTGCTCGGCGTCGTCGGGTACTTCGTTTACGAATATTTCTTTCGCAAGATCGTCACGCCGGATGTCCAGCCCACCATCGGCCCGACGTCGAGCCGCGAACCGATCCCGGTGCCGGAGGTCAAGTTCACCGATGCGACATCCGCCGCGGGGATCACCTTCAAGCACTTCAGCGGGGCGACCGCCAGCAAGCTCCTCCCCGAAACGATGGGTTCCGGTGTGATCGTGCTCGACTTCGACAACGATCGCCGGCCCGATCTTTTGTTCGTGAATAGCATGGCGTGGCCGGGCCACCCGCAGCCGGAACAAGCCCCCACGCTCGCTTTCTACCGCAACTTGGGCGGTGGCAAATTCGAAGATGCGACCGTCGCGGTCGGGCTGAACGTGACGCTCTACGGCGTCGGCGGCTGCGCCGGGGACTTTGACAACGACGGCTTCACCGATCTGTTCATCACCTGCGTCGGCGGGCACAAGCTCTTCAAGAACGACGGCAAGAAGTTCACCGACACCACCGCGAAGGCGGGCGTGGCCGGGCCGGGTGCGATCCCGAAAGCCGCGTCGGCCGAGGCGTTCCTGAAGCACGCCCCGCCGATCCCGTTCGGTACTTCGGCGACCTTCCTCGATTACGACGGCGACGGCAAACTCGACCTGTTCGTCTGCCATTACTGCACGTGGTCCCCCGCGATCGACTTGAGCATCAAGTCCACGCTCACGGGCTTCGGCCGGACGTACCAGCAGCCGACGTCTTTGGAAGGGAACCAGTGCAGCCTCTACCGCAACAAGGGGGATGGCACCTTCGAAGATGTCAGCGAATCGGCGGGGGTGCGCGTCTCCGAAGCCGAGGGAACCGATGCGGGGGCGAAGAAGCGACCGGTCGGGAAATCGCTCGGGGTGATCCTGTTCGATGCCGACGCCGATGGCTGGCCCGACTTGATCGTCGCCAACGACACGGTCCGCAACTTCTTCTTCCACAATGTCGGCGACGGGAAAGGCGGACGGAAGTTCGTCGAGAAGGGGCTGGAAACGAACGTCGCCTATGCCGAAGCGAGTCCGCGCGGGGCCATGGGGATCGACGTCGGCGAATACAAACCGGGCAAGCCCGCAGTGCTGATCGCCAACTTCGCCAACGAGCCGAACACGTTCCTCGTGTTGAACAACCCGCAACGGCTGCTCTTCGCCGACGCCTGCGCCGCCGTGAGCCTCCTGGGGCCGAGCCGAGGGCCACTTAAATTCGGCAGCTTCTTCTTCGACTACGACCTCGACGGCCGGCTCGACATCCTCACGGCCAATGGGCATATCGACCCGGACATCACCAAATTGCAGGCGAACCAGACCTACAAACAAGCGGCGCAACTCTTCTGGAATACGGGCGACGACACCCGCGTTTACGAACCCGTCACCGCAACGGCGAGCGGGGCCGACCTGTTCAAGCCGATCGTCGGCCGCGGCAGCGCCTACTTCGATTACGACGGCGACGGCGACCTCGACGCCATCCTGACCGACAACGGCGGCACGCCGCTGTTGATCCGCAACGACCAGAAGACCGGGCACCACTGGCTGCGGCTGAATTTGGAAGGCGACGGCACCGCGAGCAACCGCTCGGCCATCGGCGCGGAAGTGACGGTCGAAGCCGGCGGGCAGAAGTACAAGCGCACGATCACCGGCGCCCGCGGCTACCTGAGCCAAAGTGAGTTGACTGTAACGGTGGGCTTGGGCAAGACGGAAAAAATCGACTCGGTGACGGTGCGCTGGCCGGGCAAGGCCGCGAAATCGCAGATGTGGACGGGTTTGAAATGCGACGGTGTGTACCGATTGAAGCAGGGTACGGCGGAAGCTGTGCGCGAGTGATCGTTCGAGCCGGCAGCGTGAGCGACGGTCTTGGCTGAAACCGTTGCTCACGCTGCGGGCTCGGACGGACTACCGCGCCGCCTTCTTCAACACGTGGTACTTATCCACGGCGATGTCCGCGAACTCTTGCGTCGTCCCGTCGGGCCAAGTCACAGTCACATTCGCGATCTTCTCTTGCGTGCCCAAACCGAAGAGCAGCCGGCGATCCGGGGATGACATGTAGCTACTGCCGCCCTTCGCGTAGCGCGTCTGCACGACCTTTTCCGGCGTCGTGACCCGCACTTTCGCCCCGACCACATCCGCATTCTTGTCCGCTTGCAGCGTGAACCCGGCCCAGTGGTTCGTATCCGCGGAGACGTTCTTCAGGATCGCGGCCGGTTCGTTCATGTTGCTGATCGCCATGTCGGCGCGGCCGTCGTTGTCGAAATCCGCCAGCACCATGCCGCGACCGAGGTGCTCGGTTTGGAAGTAGCTCCCGCCCCGCCCGGATGCGCTCTTGAACTTCCCCTCCCCCTGGTTGCTCATCAGCACGGGTTTCTGCCGGCGCTGGGCTTGGGATGGGCTGGGGAAGCGGATGGCGTGCCCGTTGGCGATGACGATGTCCTCCCAACCGTCGCGGTCGAGATCGACGAAGCCGGTGCCCCAGCCGACGAACTTTTGGCCCAGCGCCGCCATGCCGGAACCGGGCGTGGCGTAGGTGAAGAAGATGCGCTCCGGCGCCGCATCGGTCTTCGGCGAGACGATATTCCGGTAGAGAGCGTGGAGTTCGTTTTCGTAGTTGGTGCAGAAGAGCCACGGCTTGCCGTTGCGTTCCGGATCGCCCGCGTCCGCGCCCATGCTGCCGTTGGCGCTCGAGAAGCCGTCGAGCGCCACCCCCGCTTTCATTCCCAGTTCGACGAACGCGATCTTGCCGGGTGTCGATTGATTCAGGTAGAGGAAGTTGGCGACGGTGTCGTTGGCGACGTAAACGTCGGGCTTGCCGTCGTCGTTGATATCGACCACCACGAGGCCGAGGCCTTTGCTCGCGGAGTCGCCGCCGGGGACGAGGCCGGCGGTTTCGCTGACGTTGGCGAAAGTGCCGTTGCCCTTGTTGTGGAAGACGAGGTGCTTGAGCCCCTTGAACTTCTTCGGCGGGCAAACGTCGGGCGGGCCGTTGTACCGGCAATCGGTGGGGTGGTTGTCGAACGACCAATCGACATACTGGCAGGCGTAGAAGTCGGGGTGCCCGTCGCCGTCGAAGTCGGCCCAACCGACCGAGGTCGTCCACGTCACGCCCTTATCGACCCCCGCCGCCGTCGAGACATCGGCGAACTTCCGGCCGCCCTTCCCGTCCGGTTCGTTGTGGAACAGGGCCAAGCGTCCCCAACCGCTGACCAGCAGATCGGGCCAGCCGTCGCGGTCGTAATCGGCCACCGAGGCGCCGTGGGTGTAGAACCACGGCTTGCCGCCGGCGAGCGCGTTCAGGCCCGCCTTCTCGGTGACGTCCTCGAACTGGAAGTCCCCCTTGTTGCGGTAGAGCCGGCAGGGGTGGCCCAAGATCTCTTTGTTGTCCTTCCCGCCGTAGAAACCGCCGCCCGGCAGGAAGAGATCGAGCAAACCGTCGCCGTCGTAATCGATGGCCGCGAGGCCGCCGCCCAACGATTCGAGGATGGAAAGCGTGTTGGGGGAATCCACATCCCCGTTCTGGTATTTGAAGTCGATGCCGCTCTTGGCGGTCACGTCCTCGAAGATCAACGGACCGCTCTCGCCAACCGGCTCCGGGAGCACGGGGGCACCGGTTCCGGTCGGATCGGTTTCCTTGTTGTTGCAACCGTACAGAACGACGACCACCGCGAGGGCGAGGACGGCTCCCGCGAGGGGTAGGATGCGGCGGAGCATGGCGAGGCTCTGGGAGAAGGGTGCGTTTCATCGGTACGCGTTTTGTGGCTTGGCGGTTCGGCCGGGGGTCGATTACAGTGAACCCACACCTCTCTTCGGAGCGACGCGATGCAACGACTCTGGTTGGCCGGATTCTTGGTTCTCACGGGGTTCGCACACGCGCCGGGCGCAGAACCCAAGCCGTTGAAGCTCCCCGACGGAATCGCACCGGACAAACTGACCGACCCGAAAGTGGCGGCCAAGATCGCCGATCAAATCGACAAGGAGTACCCGGCGCCGCAGTCGGAAGCGACGAAGATGCTCACCGCCATCCTGCGCGGCTCGCAGCTCAACGGAATGGACGGCTGGTTCGGCCCCGCTCAGAGCCGCAACGACTTCGCTTGGTTGGCCGCGAGAGCCGGCACGCCCGATGCGAAGTCGTTGCCGCGCGCCAAATTCCCCGATGCGGCCAAGCTCTTCGACATGATCGACCGCGACGGCGATGGTAACCTCACGCCAGCGGACTTGGATTGGTCGGACAAAAGCCCCTACGTCATGCGGGCGGGCATCCTCAATGGGATCTTCCGCCGGCTCGACCGCAGCGGCGATGGAGCCTTGACCAAGGACGAATTCGACGGCTTCTTCAAAGGCATCTCGGCGGGTAAAGACTCGTTCAGCGCCGACGACCTCCGGCGGATGCTGATCCCGCGCGGCCCCGGCGGATTCAACCCGGGAGACGCCCCGAGTATCGCGGTGCTCGTGAAAGGCCTCTTCGCCGGGGAGATCGGTTCGATGGGCGAAGGCCCGAAAGTCGGTGCCGCGGCGCCGGACTTCACACTGAAAACAGCAGACGGTGAAGAGTCGGTCCAATTGTCCAAGCTCACCGGCAAAAAACCGGTCGTGCTCGTCCTCGGCAACTTCACCTGCGGGCCGTTCCGCAGTTTGTTCCCCGATGTCGAAGCGATCTATCGCCGGCACAAAGACAACGCCACGTTCGTGATGGTCTACGTCCGCGAAGCCCACCCCACCGACGGCTGGAAGATGGATTCCAACGGACGGATGGGCGTCGCGGTAAAACAACCGACGACGAACCCCGAGCGCATCGAAGTCTGCAAGCAGTTCCAAAAGATGCTGCACCCCGGCATGAAGGTGCTCGTCGACGACATCAGCGACCCGACGGGCACGGCTTACAGCGGGATGCCCGCGCGGCTTTACGTCATCGACCCGGCCGGCAAGGTGGCGTACAAGAGCGGCCGTGGGCCGTTCGGCTTCAAACCCGGCGAACTGGAGCAAGCCCTCGTCATGAACCTCATCGAGAACACCCCGCAGAAGGAAAAAGCGACCGGGCTCACCGACGAACAAGCGTGGGCGAAGATGCCCAAGGCCGAGAAGGGCGGCGGCGGGCCGCTGCCGAATTGGGCCAAGGCCGTGGCGACCCACCTGCCGCGCACCGCGGCGGCGATGCTGATCCTCGACGAAGCCCAGCGGACGAAAAGCCCGCTCGACCCGGCGCTCCGCGCCAAGATGCGCTGGGTCATCGCCAAAGCCAACCGCTGCGAGTACGCGCAGAAAACGGCGCTCGCCGACCTGAAACGCGTGAGTGGCGATGAAGCCGTCACCACTTTGACCGGCCCCGAGGCCGACTGGCCAAACGCGGATCGCGGCCCATTGGCTTTCGCCCGACAATTGACCATCGATGCTCCGAAGGTGACCGACGAACAATTCGCCGCGCTGCAGAAAACCTTCGGGGACAAGAAAGTCGCGGCGATGGTCTACCTCGCGGCCTACGGCAACTTCCAAGATCGGCTCTTGCTCGGCCTCGGCACCCCACTCGAAAAAGACGGCCCGATGCCGCCGCTGTCGGTGACGTTTGCGGCCGGGGCGTTCCAGTCGGCCCCGCTGCTGCCGGAGCAGAAGGAACTTCCCAAGCTCGTCAAGGATGGCGAAACGGTCGTCGCGACCGAGCCGAATTGGTCGAAGCTCTCCTTCGACGAACTGCAAACCCGTTTGGAAAATCAGCGCGATCGCAAGTCGCGGTTGCCGGTGCCGAAGTGGGAGGACGTGAAGGCGAACTTGCCGCCGGAGTTCACCGCGAAGCCGACGCGGATCATTTGGACGCTCTTCGGCTACGGGTACGCCCCCGAGTTGTCGATCCCGTGGTCGGTCTGCACGCGGACGATGTGGGCGGAATCGATGCAGGATCGCGTATTCGAGGAGAGCCTGTTCTGGGTCCAAACCCGCACGATCCAATGCAACTACTGCATGGGCCACTGCGAGATGCTGCTCGAAGTCGCCGGGTTGGATAAGAAGGCCGTCGCGGAACGGACGAAACGATTGGCGGGCGACGACTGGAGTTGCTTCACCCCGACGGAACAACGGGCCTACGCCTACGCCCGCAAGCTCACCGCGACCCCGTGGGACTTGACCGCCGCGGATTACAAGGCCTTGGAGAAGGACCAAGGCGCAGACAAGGCGATGTTCACCTTCTGGTGGCTCTGCCGGGGGCTGTACATGACCCGCATCTCGGACGGCTTTCAACTCCCGCTGGAGCGCGAAAACGTCTTCGGCGAGTCGCCGAAGAAGCAGTAAAAGTCGCAGCGGCTCCGACGCAGGGATTGTGCAATACGAGCCGGGCGCGTGAGCGACGGACCGCATGCCGATCGGCGAGTTCCGAATTGCGTCCCTGTGCAATCGGTCCGTCGCTGACGCGTCCGGCTCGTATTCGGGGCGGTTCAACACGCCGGCGAAGTCCCCCTTGTTGGGTTTCGATGGATCGGGTAGCTACAATCTCGGGGAAGGTTTCGCCGAGGAGTTCGCCCGGATGCCGTTGCTCGAAGCCCGCGGGTTGGTCAAGTGGTACGGGGCGCGCCAAGTCGTCGACGGGGTGTCGTACGACGTGAACCCCGGCGAAGTCGTCGGGCTGCTCGGGCCCAACGGGGCCGGGAAGACCACCAGCTTCCGCATGACCACGGGGCAAATCGCGGCCAACGACGGGCAAGTCCTCTTCAACGGCAAAGACATCACCTCCTTGGCCATGTACCGCCGGGCCAGGCTCGGCATGGGTTACCTATCGCAAGAGCCGAGCATCTTCGGGAAACTCTCGGTCGAGCAGAACCTGCTGGCGATCCTCGAAGCGCTGCCGCGGAGCCGGACGCTCGGCCGGGCGCTGACGCGTTCGGAGCGCTGGGAACGCACCGAAGCGGCGCTGGCGCGGTTCAACCTGTTGGAAGTGCGGAAGAACCCGTCGTCGCGCTGTTCCGGCGGGGAGAAGCGCCGGCTCGAAATCGCCCGCTGCCTCGTCTGCGAACCGCTGTTGATCCTGCTCGACGAGCCGCTCGCGGCGGTCGATCCGCTCACGAAAGAAGACATCCGCCACAACATCCGCGAGTTGGCGAATCAGGGCATCGGCATCCTGCTCACCGACCACGACGTGCGCGAAGTGCTCAAGATCGCGGATCGGGCCTACCTCATTATCAACGGCAAGGTCGTGGCCCACGGCACGCCCGCCGAGTTGAAGGCGAACAAGGTCGCCATCGAAGGGTATTTGGGCGATACATTCGCGGAAGAAGGACACCACCGCGGCGGGACAACGCGGCCCCGGCAGGCCCCGTCGCAAACGGACTACGAGCCGCCGGAGGCGATCATCCCACTGGCGTCGGCGACGCCGTTCGCAACGCCGGCGACGATCCCGGTCACTCGGCCAGCCCCGCTGCCCGCGGCCTCGGCCAATCGCACGGCCTTCGGCGGATCGACCCAGCAACTGCTCGATCAAGAAAAGCTCCGCCGGTGGATCGACCAATTGCTCGACCGCACCCAAATGCAAGCGGCTTGGAACGAACTGACGGCCCGCGGCAAAGAATCGGTGCCGGTTCTGCTGGAAGCGTTGGAGCGGCGCGAATTGGAACTTCGGCACGTCGCCTTGCGCTTGTTGGAAACGATCACCGGGGAAAGTCTGCGGTTTCAAGCGGACGGCCCGGACGACCTGCGCTGGAAGCAAATCGCATTGCTCCGCGCAAAATTAGTCCGCGGCTGATTCGATCTGGCGGATGGCGAGATTCGCCGCGGCCCGATAAGGCTCCTCCTCCGAATTCGCGATCTCGTTCAACAAGCCGAGTGCCGCCCCGTCTCCGATTCGACCGAGCGCTTGGATGCCGTTGAGCCGGGCCGTTTCCTCGGACGACTGCGGCGCGGTCGAAGGGGGGGCCGGGGGGGTGACGGTGCCGCTCTGGCCGGCGTGCATCGGGGCCGGCGGGCGGTAACGCACTTTCGGCCGGTACGCTTCCACCAATTGGACGAGATCGGAGAGGGCTTCGGCGGCGGGCGGGCCCATCCAGCCGACCGCGAGAGCCGCTTCGGCGCGCACGAACGGATCGCTGTGCCGGAGGTTGGCCATCAGCGCTTCGAGAGCCGGCACGCCGATTTGACTCAGGGCCTTCGACGCCAACCGGCAGAGGACGACGTTCGTTCCCCGCATGGCTTCGATGAGAGCCGGCACGGCCGGGCCGAACTTCCCGATGGCCCACACCGCGTTCCGGCGGACGTATTTATCCGGGTGGTTCAGCAATTCCATCAGCGTCGGGAGAACTTCTTGACCGTAAGTACCGAGCGCTTGGATGGCCGCTTCCCGAACGCCCTGCTCCGGGTCGTTGACCGCGGCCAACAAGATTGGGAAAGCTTGCCGCAGCGGGGTCGCGAGCTTCGCCAAGCCGCGGGCCGCGCGGATGCGCACGGCCGGGTTCGAGTGGCGGATGCCGCGCAGCAATTCGGTGGGTCGGTCGTCCACTGGGGTCATGGGCATCAACCGGAGGCGAAAACGATCCCGGCAAAACTCGGACCGGTGCGGGCACGCAAGCGTAGTTCGGGGATGCGCCCGTGCAAACCGAATGGCGGATTTCCGCGAAAGTCCGCGCCGGCGGGAATTCTCAAAGCTCGCGGAATCGCTCGAAATCCCAGACGGCGATCGACCCGAGCCCCTTGACCACCGCCTCCCGCATTGTCCCTTCGGCGAGATTCTCCAAGTCGCCCCACGCCTCCGCGCTCAGCGTGACCCTTCCCGGTCGGCCGTTCGATTCCATCCGAGCGGCGGCGTTCACCGTCTGCCCCCAGACGTCGAAGCTGAACTGCGTCTGGCCCAGCACCCCCGTCACGACCGGCCCGACGTGGATGCCGACGCGGATCGTCCAGCCGGCCGGGTGCGCCGCGGTCTCGGCGATCATCGCCTCCGCGCAGCGGAGCAGCGTGAGGGCCGGGTTGGGGTCGCTTTCGGACAACCCCGCGACGCCCATGAACGCGTCGCCGATGGTCTTGATCTTCTGCACCCCGAAGCGCCGGGCCGTTTCCTCGAATCGGCGGATGAGCGATTGCAGGGTATCGACGACGAGCTCGGGTCGGTCGCGGTACTCCTCGCACCAAGTGGTGAAGCCGACGATGTCGGTGAAGAGCACGCCGACTTTCTCGTGGCGCTTGGGGCGGATCGTCTCGGTCCGGCGCCATTCGTCGACGACGGCGGGCGGGAACATCGCCCGCACGAGTCGATCGATGCGGGCTTGGTATTCGAGTTCGCGGTCGCGGAGTCGCTTCTTTTCCAAGCCCCCGGCGATCCGCGCCCGCAGCAGATCGGCGCGGACGGGTCGGATGAGGTAATCTTCCGCCCCGGCCCCGATGCACGCGAGCACGCTGTCTTCGTCCCCGAGCGCCGACACCATGATGACCGGGATCGGCCAGAATTGCGGGTCGGCCTTCAACCACTTCAACAGATCGATCCCGGTGATGCCGGGCATGAGGACGTCGGTCACGATGACATCGACCGAAGGGGTATCCGCGGCGGTGAGGCGGGCCTGCGCGGCGTGCCCACTCGCCACGGCTTCGACCGCGTGCCCTTGTTGGCGCAATTGCTTGGCCATCAACTCGCGGCTGTGCTCGTTGTCGTCTACGATGAGGATGCGACCGGGGGCGGCGAGGTCGGCGGAAGCCACGGCCCCGGCGATCGCGGCGGGCAAGCGGGCGAGCGTGTCGCGGATCGCGTGGCTGGAACCGTCGGCCGAGGCGTCGCGCAACAGAGATTCGAGTTGCCCGATGATCTTGTGCGCGATCCGAAGGGTGTCGCCCAGTGCGGGCTCGAGCGCCTCCCGTTGTGCGCCGTCGCAACTTTCGCGGATGTCTTCGGCGGCCGAAACGATGTAACTCACACCGCCGCGGAGATCGTGCCTGAGGATTTTGCGATCCGCCGGCGTCACCGTTTCCAACGAGTCGCGGACGAAGTGGTCGACGCGGGTCGCATGCGACTCCGCCCGACCGACGATCCGGCCGGCCGTGGTCCGATGCTCCAGTTCGATTCGGGCGTCGATCTTCGTTTGGAACGCGCGGGCGTGTTCGACGAGGGCTTGAGCCGACGTCGTCAACTCTTGCCGGACGTATGCGAACCAAGCCCGGCGTTGCAGGTCGGGGGCGATCTCGGGTTCGCTCATGGCGAGGCCGGTTTCGGGTGCAGCAACGCGTGCATCTTTTCCAGCAGCTTCGGCAGGTCGACCGGCTTGCTCTCGTACTCCTCGGCCCCGGCGGCGATGGCCAATTCGCGATCCTCGGCCATGGCGTGCGCCGTCAACGTGATGATCGGAATCGGCCGGGTCGACGGGTTGGCTTTCAGCCGGCGCGTCGCTTCCAGCCCGTCGACCTGCGGCATCTTAATGTCCATCAAAATGATGTTCGGCATCTCGAAGATGGTCATCGCGATCGCTTCCTCGGCCGAGTGCGCCGCCACCACGGTGAACCCCCGGCGCGCGAGCCGCCGGCCGAGCAGTTCGATGTTGTCCGGTTCGTCATCGACGATCAGCACTTTGGGCATGGGCGAATTCCTTTCCTGAGTGCCGTCCCCAGTCTACTTCCGCGCATGCTGGCGGATCAACTCCATGAGCTTATCCAAGTGGGCCAAGTCGCCCTTCTCCAAGATGCGGGCGACGCGGCCGTTGAGGCGGACGAAGTCCGCCGAGTTCAACTCCTTGGCCGTGAGCACCACGATGGGCACGCGGTGCGCGGGGAAGCGCTTGGCGAGTTCGTCGAGGAATCCGAAGCCGTCGAGCACCGGCATCATCAAGTCGAGCAAGATGAGCGCCGGCCGCGCGTCGGCGAACGCCCGCAAACCCTGTTCGCCGTCCGCGGCCTCGACGATCTTCCACCCCTCCCGCTCCAAATACTTTCGCACCACCTCCCGACTCTCGGCGTTGTCTTCGACCACCAGCACCGTGTCGGCGTGGCCGGGCGAGAGGAACTTCCGCAGGATCGCCCCGAGGCGTTGCCAGTCGATCGGCTTGGTGAGGTAGTCGGCGGCGCCGAGGGCGAAACCGCGCTGGCGGTCGTCGACGATCGTCAGCATCACCACGGGGATCTCGGCCGTGCGCGGGTCGCTCTTCAGGTGGGCCAGCACGCTCCAACCGTCGGAGCCGGGCATCATCACGTCGAGTGTCACGACGCTGGGCAATTCCTCGCGGGCCAAGCGCAACCCCTCGTCCCCGTCGGTCGCTTGGACGACGCGGAACCCGTCTTTGGCCAGAAACCGCTCCATGAGTTCCCGCACCATCGGGTCGTCGTCGATCACCAGAACCGTGCGGCCTTCCGAGATCGCGGGGTCCGTTTCCGCACTCGGGAGTTCCGTGTGGCTCGGCTGGAACGGCGCGGGCGAAGTCGTGCCGACGTGCAGCGGCAATGTCACGAGGAACTCGGATCCCCGGCCCGGTTCGGACTTCACCCGGATCGGCTGGCCGCCCATCAAATCGGAAAAACTCTGGGTGATCGACAGTCCGAGACCGGTGCCCCCTTGCTCGCGGGTCGTGGACGAATCGGCTTGGTAGAAGCGCTGGAAGAGCCGCGTCACCTGCTCCTCGGTCATCCCTTTGCCGGTGTCCTTCACCGAGAACTGCACCCAGTCCCGGTCGGCCTCCCGGTGCGGTCGCACGGCCAGCGTCACGGTGCCGTTCTGCGTGAACTTGAAGGCGTTGCTCAGCAGGTTGATCAGAATTTGCCGGACGCGGCGCTCGTCGGCGATCATCGAGTCCAAACCCGCCGGCGGGAGCACGACGAAGGCGTTGGCGTTTTTCTCCGCCAGCGGGCCGACCAGCGTTTTCACGTCGGCGAGCATCGCCGCCACGTCGAAGGGGGCGACGGCGAGTTCCATCTTGCCCGACGAAATCTTGGCCATGTCGAGGATGTCGTTGATCAATTCGAGCAGGTGCTTGGCCGCGCCGAGGATCTTGTTCAAGTCGGGCTGGATGTTGTCCGCCCCCGAGTCGGCGGCGTCTTCCTTCAGCGCTTCCGTGAAGCCGATGATGATGTGCAGCGGCTGCCGGAGTTCGTGGCTCATGTTGGCGACGAACGCGTCCTTGGCCCGCGACGCGGCCTCGGCTTGCTTCAGTGCCCCGTCGAGCTTGGTGTTCGCCTCCTCCAGCTCCGCGGTGCGGATGCGCACCCGCGATTCGAGGTCGTCGTTGAGCTTCCGGACGCGCTCCTCGGCCTCCTTGCGGAGGCTGATGTCCCGGAAGATGCAGGTCACCACGGTGCGGTTCTTCAACGGCACCGGCTTCAGGTTCATCTCCAGCCAGAAGCTCGTCCCGTCTTTCCGCAGGCCTTGGATCGTGTCGACCCCTTGGGTCATGAAGGTCAGCGTGCTCGTCGCGTCGTCCGGGTTGGGCATCGCGCCCGGGTTCTTGACGAGCATCGTCACCGGCCGGCCCATCAGTTCGTCCGGACTGTAGCCGAACATCTTCGCGGCCGCGCGATTCGCTTCTTCGATGAGCCCGCCGGAATTCGTGATGACGACGCCTTCCCCCGCGACGCGGAGGATCGTCTCGTAGCGGGCCGCGCGGTCCCGCAGTTCGCGGTCGCGGTGGCGCACGCGGTTGGTCATCTCGGCGAGCGTGTGCGCGAGTTGGCTCACTTCGTAAGGGCCGCCCAGCGGGATGTCCACGTCTCGGCCCCGGCTCAAATCGCGGGCCGCGGACACCAACCGCCAGAGCGACCGCATCAACGTGACGACGAGGGCGATACCGAGCAAGCAGGACACGAGCAGCGTCGGGTAGACCCACTCGCGGGCGATCCGCGAAAACTGGTCGTCGATGTCTTCCTGCAATTCCTCCGGCGACGCCGCGACGACGAGCCACGACGGATCGTCGCTGTCGTTCTGGTCGATGCGCAACGGCGTGAGTTGCCCTTGCAGGTGGAGGCACTCGATGGGCCGGGACCACTTCACCGGCTTGGTTTGACCCTGCTGTTTGTACCAATCGTCGATGCGGCCGCAGACCGCTTCGAGCTTCGCCCGATTGGGGTGGGACACTTCCACGTAGCCGAAGCCGGGTGAAATTTGGCCGATGCGGAGCACCGAATCGGCGGCCAGTTCCTTCTCCATGAGCCGGTTGAACTCGCGGGAGACCTGCACCGGATCGGAGTTCGGCAGGGCCTTCTTCAAGCTGAGCCCGTCGCCGAAGTAACCCTTGCGGTACAGGTACGCCAATTCGGGCATCGCCGTCGCCGCGAGCCGCGCCCCGCCGTTGCGGACCGCTTTGCCGAGGCGCTCTTGCTTCTGCTGCTTCGTCGCGGAAGTATCGAACCAGTTTTCCTCGGGGTAGTTCCACGGCAGGAGCTTGGTGAGATCCGACTCGCGGGTCGCTTCCTCGCCGTAGGGGTGGATCAGCAACCCCCCTTTGGGGTCGGCCACGAAGTAAAAGTGCCGCGGCGAGGTGCGCTGCCGATTGCGGACATACTGCGTGAAGTCGATGACCAACGCGTAGAGTTGCCCGCGCTGCTCGTTCTTCCGAACTTCGATCCCGATGGCCAGAATGCAGCGCTCGGCCCACGGGCCGCTGGCCGGTTGCAACCAGAATCCCGAGCGATCGTACGGGTTCGGCCGACCGCGCTCATCGACCCCCCGCTGCCGGCGGGCCAGATCGCCGAGGCATTCGAGCAGCACTTTCTCACGGGGGGCGTCCCGTTCCGGCGGGGCGGTCTGCGCCCGGATCTTCACCTCGCCCGGTTGCGTGGCGTCGACCGCGTAGACGCCGATGGCCGTGCCATGGAGGAAGCGCCGGCGGGCTTCGCGCACGGTGCGGGGTTGATCGCCCAAGACCTCGCTCGGCAGCGCGATTCCGTCGAGGATTCCGCGCACCGCCTCCGCCGGGGGCAAGCTTTCGCGCTGCGTCGATTCCAGCCGGACATCACGGGCCAAGTAGGCGAAGTCGTCTTGGAACTCGTTCACCCGCAGATTGCTATCGTCGCTGAGGTCGATGGTCTCGTGTTCGAGCAGCACCTTCCGGCCCGATTCCAACAGCCGTTGGCTCGTCAGCAAGATCGGGATGATGAGCACGAACGCCCCGAGCAATGCGAATTGAACCCACAAGCGCCAGCGCGTCGGCCGCCACAGCCTGGCCCGCCAGGATGGAGCGACTGGTGCATCGGGCGTCGGCGGCAAATCGGCCGTGGACACGGGTTGCTCCTGGGGGACGCGGAGGGAACTATTTTACGGAACGCCGACCCCGATCCCGTAGAGCGGGTGGAGTCTTCGTAACTCCGAAGACGTTACGAAGACTCCACCCGCCCTACCAAGAACCATCTTGGACGCACAACGGGCCGGACGCGTGAGTGAGAGCGACGGACGGCACCGTCAGGAATTCAGCAGTGCGAAACCGGATCGGTCCGTCGCTCACGCGTCCGGCTCGTTGTGATTATTATACACAATTCCACCATTTTGATTTGACTCCTCAAAATGGGAGCGCATATACACGTGTACCCAATTCTACTGCACGCCGAGGAAATCTTCGACGAGTTGGTGGCGCTCGACAAGAGAATGCCCGAGCCTTCATCGACTGGGACTGCGCGAACAACTGATCCCCCGTTGCACTCCGCACTGATTCCGGGGATGATTCCGGTCTCCCTCCACCGCCCACCGCGGAGCCTCCCCGATGCGTTTGCCGCTGGCCTTCCTCTGTTCACTCCTGTGCTCCGCCGCCTTCGCCCAACAGACCAAACCGTTCGACCTCATGGACTGGACGCCCCGGCCGGCGGCCGGCAAAGGCGAACCTTGGGAACGGATGAAAGATCCCGACTGGGACGACGACCGCTTCCGCAAGACCGACACCGGCCCGGCGCAGAACGCCACCCTGCGCTACGGAGCCCAACTCGTCTACAAGGGTACGGCGGTGAAACTGGGGGCGAAAGGGGATGCCGCGGCGATCTTCGACCGGGCCACGCTCCGCTTCGCCGCCGGCTGGACCGGCGGCTACCTGCAGCACAGCAATCGCCGCTTCGGGCTGCTCAATACGCCGACATCGCCCGTCGGCGCCAAGTCGATCTTCGCGACGGCGAGCGCCGCCGGGTGGGCCGATGCCAAAGGGCAGATTCCCCTGATCGCCAAGGCGACCATCCCGAGCGAGAACCTGAAGTACCGCGGGCACTACCTCCACGGCGAGTCGGTCGTGTTCGCCTACACGGTCAACGGGACCGAGATTCTCGATTCGATAGAACGCCACGACTCGAGTTTCGTCCGGTCGATCCACATCGCCGCCCACGATAAGCCGCTGAGCTGGCGTGTGGACGACCGCCGCGTCGCCAAGATCGAAGCGGACAAGAATGCGAGGGCGATCTACACAACCTACGGGCCCAAACTCGACACGGAGAAACCGCGCGACCTGCCCGAACTGACCAAAGGTGGCCCGGCTCGCTGGGGCAAGCCCATCGTCACGAAGTTGAACCGCGGCGACGAGAAAGGCCCGTTCGCCGTGGACACGCTGACGATCCCGCACGACAACCCGTTCAAGGCTCTCTTCTTCTGCACCGGTCTCGATTTCCTCCCGGATGGCCGCATCGCCATGTGCACCTGCCACGGGGATGTCTGGCTCGCGAAGGTCGATGAAAAAGCGGGCGAGGTCGCCTGGCAGCGCTACGCCACCGGGCTGTACCACCCGCTCGGCTTGAAAGTGGTCGAGGGCAAAGTCGTCGTGCTGGAACGCGGCCAACTCACCAAGCTGCACGACTCCAACGCCGATGGGGAAGCCGACTTCTACGAGTGCCTGTGCAACGACTGGCACACCGGCGCCGGGGAACACGCCTACGACACTTGCCTGGAAACCGACCCCGAGGGCAACTTCTACTTCTTCAAGACCGGCGATACCGAACTTCCCAGCGGCGGTTGCTTGCTGAAGGTCAGTAAAGACGGGGGCAAGGTCGAAACCTTCGCCACCGGCTTCCGCCACCCGATCGGCTTGGGCATGTCCGACACCGGCATCGTCACGGGGGCCGACCAAGAAGGGAACTGGATGCCGGCGACGCGGATCGACCAGTACAAGCTCGGCGGCTTCTACGGCGACATGCGGGCGGCCCACAAGACCCCGCTCCCGGCGACCTACGACGGGCCGTTCTGCTGGCTCCCCCGCGAAGTCGACAACTCCGCCGGCGGGCAGGTTTGGGTGCCGAAGGACACCTTCGGCGAGCTCGCGGGCAAGGCGATCCACTTCAGTTACGGCCGATGCCGGCCACTCGTGCTGCTCCGCCAAGAATTACCCGATGGAACCGTCCAAGGGGGTGTCGCGGGATTGCCCGTGCAGTTCTTGTCCGGCGTCTGCCGGGGTCGCTTCCAAGAGAAACAACTCTACGTCTGCGGGCTGAACGGCTGGCAAACGGGGGCCAAGGCCGACGGGTGCTTGCAGCGGATGCGGGCCACCGAGATCCCGCTCGACACGGTGGTGAAGCACGAGGTCACCGAGACCGGCGTGAAACTGACCTTCAGCCGGGCTCTCGACAAAGCCACGGCGGAGCAACCCGAGAACTACAAGGCCGCGTGGTGGAACTA
The DNA here is from genome assembly GCA_031415915.1 of Fimbriiglobus sp. Taxonomy (GTDB): domain Bacteria; phylum Planctomycetota; class Planctomycetia; order Gemmatales; family Gemmataceae; genus JALHQU01. The sequence goes on from JANOSQ010001073.1 coordinate 23,707, forward strand.
CCGCTGGAGTGGCGAGTACGGCAGCAAGCGTTGGAAGGCTTCGAACCCCAATGCCGAAGGGCAGGACGACTTGGCGATCGCGAGCGCGAAGTTGCTCGACGACAAGACGGTGCTCGTGAAGTTCGCCGGGGGCGTCAAGCCGGTGATGCAACTGCAAGTCGGGTACAACGTGACGATGAAGGGCGAAGCGACCAAGGTGATGGGGTCGATCTTCCTGACGGTTCACAAAATGGCGAAAGAGTGATGCGGGTTGCGCGAGATTGAACCGTCGCTGACGCATCCGTCTCGTATCGCGCAATATCCACCCCCGGCCGGCGAATTCCCGAGAATACGCCCGCTTTGCTTGACGCCCGCGGTCGAAACCGGCACACTAGCCGGGCGGCGGTCGATTGCGATATGGGGAGAATCATGATTCGTTTTGCCTGCCCCGGCTGCTCGGCGACGTTCACGGTCACGGACGAAAAAGCGGGGAAGACGGGTAAGTGCCCCAAGTGCCAGACTCAATTCACCATTCCGGCGGTGCCCGCGACCGACCCGGATCGGCCCCCTCCGCCGACGACGGTGGAAGCGCCCCCGCCGATTCCCACGGTCGATGCGCCGCCGCCGGTACCCATGCAGACCGTGGAAGCGCCGCCGCCGCTTCCCCCGCCGATCGCCCCCCCTCCCCCGGTGGTCCCACCGCCGCCCGGCCCGAACGACCCCGTCGAAATCCTGCCGTGCCCGAAATGCACCTCGCGCCTGTCCGTCCTCCCCGGCGATGTCGGCTTGGACGTGGAATGCCCGAACTGCCAGACCGTCTACCGGGCCAACCGCGCCGACGCCCCACCGACGCCGGTGCTCGAAAGTTCGGCCGGCCGGCCGAAGAGTTCGGCGCTCGTGAAGTATGGCAGCGGGGCCAAGAGCCGGGACGACGATGAGGACGACGAAGACGACCGACCCTCGCGCCGCCGAAAGAGCCGGCGCCGGGATGAGGACGACGATGAGGACGACGATCGACCATCCCGACGCCGGCGCGGGAGCCGCCGGCGTTCGGGTCGCAGTTACGAACCGCACCGCGGCACGTTGATCCTCGTGTTCGGCATCCTCGGGTTCGTCGTGAGCGCGATCTTCGGCATCGTCGCCTGGGTCATGGGCGCGGCCGACTTGAAAGCGATGGACGCCGGGCGGATGGATCCCGAAGGCCGCAGCCAGACGCAAATCGGCATGTACCTCGGCATGGCTTCGGTCATCATCAGCGTCGTGGTCGTCCTCGGCCTCTGCGTCATCTACTGCGGGGTGTTGGGCTGCTTCGCAGGAGGTGCCGGGGCCGGCGGTCCCGGTGGTGGGCGCTAGACGGCTCCATAGATTGACTCCCCCACCGCATTCATTCTCCCCGACTCCGAGGATTCCATGATCCGCTTCTCGTGCCCCGGTTGCCAAGCCGTCTACACCGTCGGCCCGGAGAAGGCCGGCAAAACCGGCAAGTGCCCCAAGTGCCAGTCGCAATTCAGCATCCCCAAACTCGACGGCGCGGGCATGTCCGCCCCCACCGTGCCCCCCCCGGCACCGATTCCCACCGTCGATCCGGACGCCCCGGTCGAAATCGCCCCCTGCCCGAGTTGCGGCACCGCCCTCACGGTCGCCACCCAATACCTGGGCATGGAGGTGGAGTGCCCGACCTGCAAGAACGTGTTCAGCGCCAAGATGCCGGGCGGGTCGAAGGGCGGCTCGAGCACGACGAGCGCCCTCGCCCGAACCGATGCCCCCGCCGACGACGAGGACGACCGCCCGTCCAAGAAGAAGAAACGCATCGTCGAAGACGAGGATGACGAAGATCGCCCGTCGAAGAAGAGCAAGCGGATCGTGGACGTGGACGACGAAGAGGATCGCCCCTCGAAGAAGAGCAAACGGAACCTCGACGACGAAGACGACGCCCCCCGCAAGAAGAAAAAGAAGAAGCGGACATCGGGCATCGAGAGCAAGAGAATGGTCGCCGGAATTTTAGCCCTCCTGCTCGGTGGCTGGGGGGTTCACAAGTTCTACCTCGGCTATACCACCGCCGGGATCATCACGATCCTGTGCTGCTTCGGCGGATTCGGGATCATTCCGTTAATCGAAGGAATCATCTACCTCACGAAGTCGGATGAAGAGTTCATCGAGACGTACCAAATCGGCGAGAAGCAGTGGTTCTAGTGCGGACTTCAAGTTGCCGTGTCATGCGTTGTCAAATGGGCGTCCCCTCTCTCCCGGCTTTGTGGGGGAGAG
>JANOSQ010001074.1:0-3327 GCA_031415915.1 Fimbriiglobus sp.
ACCGCCGCCGCCGGTCGGTTGGCCCGCGAGGCTCCAACTGATGCGGTGCAAGCCGGGGGTCGTGATCGGCTTGTAGTCCGCCGGGATGTTCTGGGTCGGGGCGCGGTATTCGTACACGACCTTGCCGTTGGCGTCGATCACCTTCAGTTCGACCTTCTCGGCCTTCTTCGTGATGAGCACGTCGATGGTGGTGCCGCGGGTCGGGTTCTTGCCGGCGAACTTGCGATCCGATGCACTGTAAGGCGACTCGCCGTTGGCGCCGATCTTCCAGCGGATGGCCGGGGCGGGGGCGAACAGCGTGGCCGCGTCTTTCAGCGTGCTGGCTTTCATCTGACGCAGGGCGTTGATGTCGAGGACCCAGACGCTGCGGCCGTGCGTGGCGACCACGAGTTCGTTCGCGGTCGTCGGCTGGGCGAATTCGTGGCAAGCCACCGTCGGCAGTCCGCTGCCGAGTTTCGTCCAGCTCTCGCCGCGGTTGACCGAGACGTAGGGGCCGAACTCGGTGCCAGCGTAGAGCAGGTTCGGGTTGATGATGTCCTCGCGGCAGACGCGGGTGCTGCCGAACTGGGGCAGGCTCGCGGCGACGTTCTTCCACGTCGCGCCGAAATCTTCGGTGACGAAGATGTACGGCTTGTCGTCGTCGGAGCGGTGGGCGTCGAAGGTGACGTAGCAACGGCCTTCCTTATCGCGGGACGCTTCGATGGTCGCCGTTTGACGGTAACCGCTCAAGCCGGCCTTCTGGATGTTCGCCGTGACGTTCTCCCACTTGGTGCCGCCGTCGCGGGTGATCCAGATGTACCCGTCGTCCGACCCGGCCCAGAGGATGTCCGGGTTCTTGGGCGACTCCGCGATGGCCGTGAGCGCCCCGGCCTTGGTGCGGGTCAACTCGTTCGAAATCTGTTTCAGTTCGTCGCCCTTCTTCACGGACTTGAAGACGAACTGCGCACCGTTGTAGAAGATGTGCGAGTTGTGGCTGCTGAGGATGAACGGGGTGTTCCAATGGAAGCGGAGCGTCTCGTCGCCCTGTTTGCGGGCGGGGCGGATGAAGCCCTGCTCGCCGGTGCGGTAGTTCCGCCGGCTGATGTTGCCGCCTTGACTCTCCGAGTAGACGAGATCCGCGTCCATCGGGTCGACGCGGCAGACGAAGCCGTCCCCGCCGCTGACGAAGATCCAATCTTCGTTGACCGGGCCGGTGCGCTTGAGGGTGTCGCTCGGGCCGCCCCAACTGCCGTTGTCTTGCAAGCCACCGTAGACGCGGTAGGGCCGGCGGTTGTCCACGGCGACGTGGTAGAACTGGCCGAGGGGCTGGGTGTTCAGGTGATCCCACTTCGCGCCTTTGTCGAAGCTGACGTAGAAGCCGCCGTCGCAGCCGACGAGCAGGTGGCGCGAATCCTTCGGGTTGATCCACAGCGCGTGGCCATCGGCGTGGACGCCCGCGGCCGTGGTGAGGTTGGCGAACGTCGCCCCGCCATCGACGCTGCGGAAGAGCGGCGTCGGCACATCGCCGATGACGTAGAGCGTCTTGTCGTCGGTCGGGTCGACGCGGATCTGGCTGAAGTACATCGGGCGCGGGTTCAAACTGTTGACGCGCGTCCATGTATCGCCGTTGTCGGCGGATTGGAAGATCCCGCCCGTTTCAGAACCGTCTTTGCCTTGGCGGCGTTGGACGTTGGCCTGCTGGCCGCCGAGGCCCATGCCGAGGGGCCGGGCGTTGGTGACGCCGCGGGCGGGGCCGGTGCCTTGGCCGGGGACCGGGGCCCCGAGGACGATCTCGAATTCTTTGGTCTCTTTGCCGCGGACGACGACGAACTTCACTTTGTCGCCGACCTTTTTCGAGCTGAGCACGGCGATGTATTCGGTGACCACGGCCACGCCTTTGCCATCGACCTTGGTGATGACGTCTTCCTCCTTCAATCCGGCCTTCGCGGCGGGGCCGTCTTCGACGAGGGTTCCGACGACCAAACCATCCCCGCGGGCCAGGCGGAACCCGGCCGACGGTGGTGGGCCGGTGGCGACGGGCGGCTCCGGGTTGCGGGCCGCGAGCGCGACTTCGACTTTCACATCGTTGCCGTCGCGCTTCACCGTCACCGTGATCTTGTCGTTCGGCTTCTTCGATTGCAGGTAGTCGATGAGGGTCTCGGCCTTATCGAGCTTCGTGGTATCGGCGAGGGTGAGGACTTCGCCCGATTTCAACCCGGCTTTCATCGCCGGCGAGTTCTCGGTCACCTCGGTGAGCTTCACGCCGTCTTTGTCATCGTCCATGACCGCGCCGAAGTAGGTGTTCGACGCGGCCGGGCCGGTGCCGCTCTTTTCGGTGTCGATGACGGCGAAGAGCAGTCCCTTCGTCTTGCGCGAGTAATCGAGGCCCATGCGTCCGAGCTTCACGGTGGGTAAGCCGTTCTTGAGTTTCTTCCAGTTCTTGCCGCCGTCGATGGTCTTGAACAAACCGCTGCCGACGCCGTGGGTGACGACCGGCCCGTACGTGTCGGGCACCGGCGGGGTGCCGAAGAAGCCGTCGTGCTCGTCCCGCTTGTGTTCCCAGAATGCGGCGATCACGACGTTCGGGTCGGTCGGGTCCATGCGCATGTCGGTGACGCCGGTCTTGACGTCGACGTAGTGGACTTTGTTCCAAGTTTTGCCGCCGTCCTCGGTCTTGAAGACGCCGCGCTCCTCGTTGTCGCCGTAGAGCCGGCCGAGGGCGCCGACGTAGACGATGTCCGGGTTCTTGGGGTGGATGATGACCTTGCCGATTTGGAAGGTCTTCTTCAGCCCCATGTTCTTCCACGTCTTGCCGCCGTCGGTGCTCTTGTAGACGCCGTCGCCGTAGGAGACCGAGTTCCGCGGGTTGTTCTCGCCGGTGCCGACCCAGACGATGTTGGCGTCGGACGGGGCGACGGCGACATCGCCGATGGAGCATGTGGCTTCTTTGTCGAATTGGTTCTCGAAAGTGACGCCGTTGTTGACGGTCTTCAGGAGTCCTCCGCCGCCGAGGCCGACCCAGTACATCATGGGGTCGGATTCATTGACCGCCAGCGCCGTGACCCGGCCGCCCATGTTCGCGGGGCCGATGCAGCGCCAGGCGAAGGGCTTCAGCAGATCCTCGGGAATCGTCCCCTCGGGAACCGCCGCAGCGGTCGCCACGGCCGTAGCGGCCGGAGTCGCTTTGAGGGATTCGAGCTTGCTCTGCAACTCGGCGAGTTGCTTCTGGAGCAGTTCGAGCTGTTTCTGTTTCTCGGCTTCGGTCAGCGCCGGCGCCGCTTTGTCTTGGGAGCGGACATCCCCGGCGGGCAGGGCCACCAAGCCGGCGAGCAGGCCCGCGAGCAGGAG
>JANOSQ010001075.1:0-5911 GCA_031415915.1 Fimbriiglobus sp.
CAGGTGTCACGCCAGCGAGGACTTGCCCACGGCCGGCCGGGAGCGTATCGTGGAGGTGTTGGCGAAGTGGCGGAATGGCAGACGCACTCGACTCAAAATCGAGCACCGAAAGGTTTGTGGGTTCAAGTCCCACCTTCGCTACTCTTCCCATGTCGCGCGAACTTCAGCGGATTCATTTGACCAACGGCATCGCTGCGCCGGTCACCCAACCGCGAGGCGCGGGCCGGTGTCGCCGGTGTCGTAGAGCCGGCGGTACGTCGGGCTGCTGACCAGCAACTCCGCGTGGGTGCCGATGGCTTGGATCCGGCCTTCGTCCATCACGACGATGCGGCTGGCGAGTTCGAGCGTGCTGCGGCGGTGCGTGATCAGGAACGTCGTGCGGCCGACGACGAATTCGCGCAGGGCGTCGTGGATCTTGGCCTCACTCTCGCCGTCGATTTGGCTGGTGAACTCGTCGAGGATCAGAATCCGCGGATCGCGGAGGATCGCCCGGGCCAGCGCGATGCGCTGCTTCTGCCCGCCGGAGAGTTTGGACGCGGCCATGTCGCCCGTCCGCGTTTCGTAACCCGCCGCCAGCGTGATGATGAATTCGTGGGCGTGGGCCTTCTTGGAGGCCGCCTCCACTTCCTCGACGGTCGCCCCCGGTTTCCCGTAGGCGATGTTCTTGGCGATGGTCTCGTCGAACAGCACCGTGTCCTGCGTCACCATGCCGAGTTGCTTCCGCAGGCTCCGCAGGTTGGCCGCGTGGAGCGGGACGCCATCGACGATGACGGAGCCGTGATCCGGATCGTAGAAGCGTGGCAGCAACCCGAGCAGCGTCGACTTCCCGCAGCCGTTGGGGCCGACGAACGCGACCGTCTCCCCGGCGGTCACGACGAGGTTCACGTCGTTGAGGACGCTTTGGCCGGGGTAGTAGCTGAAGCAGACGTTGCGGAACTCGATGCTTTCGGCGAGGGGTTCGAGCTGCGGGCCGTCGGCGTTCGGCCGGATGCTCGGGGCGCGGTCGTGCAGCGCGTAGATGCGATCCGCCGCGGCCATACCCGATTGCAACTTCGTGTAGACGCTGCTGAGCTTCCGCACCGGATCGGCGATGGTCGCCAAGAACATGTAGAGCGTGATGAGCGCTTCGAAGCCGATTTCCTCGCTGATCATCCGCATCCCGAAGATGTGCGTTTTCCGCTCCAGCACCAAGTACGCTCCGGCGACGAGCGCCAAGCTCACGGCCATCACGCCCAGCGTTTCCAACAGAGGGCCGACGGCGGAGTCGATGCGGATGACGCGGATCGTGCGCTTGTAGTAATCCCAATTGGCGGCCCGGAAGCGGCGGCGCTCGTGGCTTTCCCGGGCGAACGCCTTCACCAACTTCAAGCCGTCGAACGATTCCTTCAACACCTTGTACAGGGTGCTCATGCGCTCCAGCACGCGCTTGGCGGCTTTCTTGATCGACCGGCTCACCTTGTTCAGCGTGACGACCGCGATGAGCACGACGATCACGAACATCAGCGTGAGCTGCCAACTGATGATGCACGCGCCGATTACGCAGCCGAGCATCTTGAGGGGTTCGAGCATCACCCGGCCGAAGAGCATCTTCATCCCGTTCCCGAGTTGCTCCATGTCGTTGGTGATGCGCGACATCAATTCCGTCGTGCCCGCTTCCCCCAATTGGTGGACGTCTTGGTGGATCGCCGAGCGGAAGAATTGATTGCGGAAGTCGAACAGCGTGCGGTGGACGACCACGCCGACGAGGATTTCCTGGATGAACTCGAAGATCCCTTTGAGGGCGATGCTGGCGATGAGGGCGATCACGATCCAGACGAACGTGGGAAAGCGGCCCAGCGGCAGGTGGCGGATGACCGTCGATTCGAGCAACTTGTAGCGGTAGACCTTCGAGCTGTACTCGTTCTGCTCGCCTTCGAGTTTGGCGAGTTCGCGGAAGACCCGCCGGATGGTGTTGTCCCGATCGGGGGCGTCCGGGTTGGCCTCCAACGCATGGAGTTGCCAGCGCAAATCTTCGATCCGCCGGATGCGTTCGGGATCCTCGGCCTTCGCTTGGTTCTGGGCGATTTCCTTGGCGACCCACTCCTGCATGTTGGTGTCGGCGCTGAGGATTTGCAGCACCGGGTACACGGCCGAAAGGTTCAGGCTCCAGAACAGCGCCACGAGCAGCGCCGCGATCCCCGAGACGACGATGCGGGCGCGGTACGCCCAAGACAAACGCAGCACCCGCATGAAATTCCGCATAGCAGGCGGATATAGCCGTTCGGCGCAAACCGGGCAAGGTGGATGTGGTTCGTCGCATACGCGTCCGGCTCGTCTTTCATGTGATCCGTAGGAGCATCGCAGTTCCGTCGCATCAACCGTATTTTTTGTGGCACGCCTCGGAACTGATCTTCGGCGCTCGGATCAAACCGCCGCTGAGCTTCTCGCCGTCCGGGTCGAGGTACATCCGGCCGGAGTTGCCTTCGATCTTCGGATCGTACCCGACGACGTGGACGTTGAAGATGTACGCCGTCTCCGACACGGCCTTGAACCAGTGGATGTTGTCCTTGTGGTCCGAGATCGTCGACACCTCCCCCGGCTCGAAGGCCTTGTCGATGGTCGGTTTGATGATGTAGTGCTCCTTCTGCGTCTCGATGCGGTCGTAGTGCTTGCCTTCCCACTTCCCCTTGATGACGATGAAGCCCGTGCACATGTTGCTGTGCCCGTGCGGGACGATGGACCGCCCCTTCTTGCAGCCGAAGATCTGCCGGCCGAAGCCGATGTCCGCGGGGAGCCCTTCGATTTGCTTCAGGTCGATCCCCGAACTCGAGGCTCCGTTGTCCGGCAGCTTGACCTTCTTTTCGATGTCGCCGAGCTTGACGAGTTCGACGAGCGCCTTCAGATCGACGGTTCGGTAGAGCGCCTCCATCTTCTTTTGGAACTCGAGATCGGTGAGCTTGCGCCCTTTCAGATCCTTGGTCATCTCGACCAGATCCTTCAGCCACGCGGCGATGGTCGGCTTGACCGACTCGGCGAAGAGATCCCGGCTCCAGAGGGTTTCGATCAACCCGTAGGTGACGAGCGAGCCGAGGACTTGGGCCGAGAACTGGCGACGGGACGAGGGCATGGGGCCTACCGGATGGAGGATGGAGGGGTTGAGAGTAACCCGGCCGGGGGATGCGGGAAAGCGAAATGCGAACAGAAGGCGCCCGGGGAGCTGTGGCGTCTGTCCAGCGCGATACCCCACACCCCCCTCTGGACAGACTCAAAATTTTCTGGACAGACCGATCTTTTCTGGACAGACCAAGCCCCCCTAAGACTTACGGCGAGTACCGGAAGGGGGGTCGCGCTGGACAGACCGTTCCGTCCCGTGCAGAATTCCCGTGCGGGTCGAAAATTCGGGCGTCACTTGACGGGCACTTCGTTCCAAACGCCTTTGTCGAACACGTACTGGACTTTGCGGCCGATCCCCCACATTTTGGGTTTCTGGCCTTTGGCGACGCTGAAGCCGGACTTGAAATTTTCGACTTGGACGAATCGGCCTTCGAAGATGACCATGGGAACGCCGTCGCTCTTGGTGTTGTCGTAAAACGCGTCGATCACCCCGTCGCCGTCGAGATCGAAGTAGTTGTTCTTGCTCAGTCGGATTGTGATCTCGCGCGCTTTTCCTTTGTCGTCTTTGTGGACTTGGAGTTCGCCGTATTGGGCGCCGAGATCCCCTTTCGGAGCGGCGCTGATGGTCACGCCGCGATTGTCATCGTACTCCGTGATTTGAACGGTATTTTTCTCCATTTCCACGGTGTACCAAGCCCACTCGGCACCGTTGTTCCGCCGGCCGACCGGGATCTCCATCTTCTTGTAGTAGATGTCCCCGTCCTTGTTCAACTTCCACTCGGGGCCGAACTTGTACGCCGGTTTATCGGCCGCATCGCCGAGGCCCCAACCGGTGGCGATCACGGCGATGGCGGTGGTCAAGAAGATCGCGACGGCTTTCATTTTCAGTTCCTCATGGACGGCGGGTGGGTAGCTTGGCAGATGCGGGGAAATGGAGCAATGTCGAATTCGGGTGGGGGTGCGCCAAGGGATTCTGGCACTGTCAGAAACGTTGCTCATCGTGGGCGAGCTGGAACCGAAGAAGTGACAGCGCCTGCGTGACTGTCTCGGTTCCTTGCGACGTTTCCGCATCGTACGTCGCTCACTCACTCACGCGTCCGGCTCTGAACGAAACCATCCCCAATCAATCGTGTGACCGAACAGCAGTCCACGACACGTTGTGAAACTTGTCGCCACAAAAGATCGGCTCACCCCTCCACGACTTCCAGCACCAGCGGCCGGGCCGCCGGCGGGCGATCCCCGATTCGGAAGCTCAAACTCAACCGGGCCATCGCGGCGGCGAGGCCGGCGCCGTTGTGGTAAATCTCGAAGACCGCTTCGCCGGCCTTCACGCTCTCGCCCGGTTTCTTGCGGACGATGATCCCGACCGCCGGATCGACGCGATCCTCGGCCTTGCGCCGGCCGGCACCGAGTTCGAGCGCCGCGATCCCGACCGCTTCGGCGTCCATCTCGACGATGAATCCGGACTGCCCCGCGACGATCGGCGTCACCGAATCGGCCAACGGCAGCTTCGACGGATCATCGACGACCGCGGGGTCGCCACCTTGGGCTTCGACCATCGCGCGGAACTTGTCGAGTGCCGCCCCGCTGTCGAGCGCTTCGCGGGCCAACTGGTGGCCGTGGGCATCGTTGCTCGCCTTCCCCGCCAACCGGAGCATCTCGGACGCGAACAAAATGCAGAGCCGTTGAAGGTCATCCGGCCCGCGGCCGCGCAGGGTTTCGATGCTCTCGATCACTTCCAGCGAATTGCCCACAGCGCGGCCGAGCGGCGCTTCCATATCGGTGATGATCGCGCGGACGTTCAACCCGTTCAGCTTGCCGACGCGGGCGATCGACTGGGCCAACTCGCGCGCTTGCGGCAGCGTCTTCATGAACGCCCCGCGGCCGCACTTCACGTCCATGACTAAGCCCGAGATTCCCTCCGCGAGCTTCTTGCTGAGGATCGACGCCGTGATGAGCGGGATGCTCTCGACCGTGCCCGTGACATCGCGCAGGGCGTAGAGTTTCTTGTCGGCCGGGGCCACGTCGGCCGTTTGGCCGATCATGGCGACGCCGAGTTTCGCCAAGGTGGTTTTGAACTCGGCTTCGCTCAGATTCACGCGGAAGCCGGGGATCGCTTCGAGTTTGTCGAGGGTGCCGCCGGTGTGGCCGAGACCGCGGCCGGACATCATCGGCACGACGCCCCCGCAGGCGGCGACGAGCGGGGCGAGGACGAGCGAGACCTTGTCGCCGACGCCGCCGGTGCTGTGCTTATCGACCTTGATGCCGGGGATGGCGGCGAGATCGAAGGTGGTGCCGGAGTCGGCCATCTCGCGGGTGAGCGCGGCGGTTTCTTCCGGCGTCATCCCGCGGATGCAGATCGCCATGAGCAGCGCCGACAGTTGGTAGTCGGGCCATGTTCCCTTCGCCGCGGCGCGGACGAAGGCACGGATTTCTTCGGCGCTCAGGACGAGGCCGTCGCGTTTCTTGCGGATGATTTCCACGGTGATCGTTCCGCGAGGGGATGGGCCGGCTCGCGGTTATGGTATCACCCCACGAAGACGCCGGTGCGGACGCCGGAGTCGAAGAGGTAGAAGTCTTCGATCTGGCCGAAGCCGGCGCCGGAGAAGGCGCTGATGCGCGAGGCGGTGCCGATGCCAGCCCCGGTGATGACGTCCGCGATGCCGTCGCCGTTGAGATCCCGCGCGGCGACCCGGACGCCCGAGGCGTTGGCCGTGTCCGCGAAGAAGCTCCCGAGCTGAGCGCCGGCCGCCGTATACACCGCCACCCTCGAAGCCCCGGCGCCGGACGACACCACGAGATCGTCGTTGCCGTCGCC
>JANOSQ010001076.1:0-1799 GCA_031415915.1 Fimbriiglobus sp.
CATGTCCAAGATGTTCGAGCGCGAACTCGAACCGGAAATGAAAGTTGAACTCGCCAACAAGGGAAAGCAGGGCACGATCCAACTGAGCTTGGCGGAGGGGCTGACCCCGGAGCGTTTGCGGGATCGCCGGAAGATGTTGGCCGGATTCGACGATCTCCGCCGCGATCTCGACACCTCCGGCAGCATGGACGCGCTCGACAAGTTCGGCCGGCAAGCGGTCAGCATCTTGACCAGCGGCCGGCTCGCGGACGCCCTCGACTTCAATAAGGAATCGGCGGCGAACCTCGCGCGCTATTGCCCGCCGAAGATCACGGGGCCGAAGTTCGACACGGCCGAGGACGAACACTGCGCGAAGAAGTTGCTCCTCGCCCGGCGGCTGATCGAAGCCGGTGTCCGGTGCGTCAGCGTGACCTTCAGCGACTTCGACACGCACAGCAAGAACTTCCCGCGGATGCGGCAGCTCGTGCCGATCGTCGATCACGCCATCCACGCCCTCGTCACCGACCTCGACGAACGCGGGATGCTCGGCGATGTCGCCATCGTCGTCTGGGGCGAGTTCGGCCGCTCGCCGAAGATCAGCAAAGACGGCGGCCGGGAGCACTGGCCCGAAGTCGGCCCGGCATTCCTATGCGGTGGCGGATTCCGCGGCGGGCAAGTCATCGGCAGCACCGACCGCACCGGCGGCAAGGTGGCCTCGCGGCCGGTGAGTTACGAAGATGTCTTCGCATCGCTGTACAAGACGCTCGGCATCGATGCCACGAAGACGACGATCAAAGACCCCACCGGCCGGCCGCAGTTCCTCATGGATCGCGGCGAAGCGATACCGGAATTGTTTTCGTGATAGGTTCGCACCATGCCCGTTGAGCACCGCCCCGTCGATCGTCGCAAATTCTTCCGAGCCACCGCCGGCGCGGCCGCGTCCATCGGCTTGTCGGCGGCGAGTTACGCCAACGTCGCCGGCAGCAATGCGCGCGTGCAAATCGGCTTCCTCGGCTGCGGCGGGCGAGCCCAAGCCCACATCAACTTGCTCGTCAAGATGGCCCTCGAGAACCGCGGCGTTTCCCCGGTCGCGGTGTGCGATGTGTGGGACGGTTTGGAAGAAGAGTACGACCACACCTTCGGCGGCACCACGACCCGCCGGCAATATTCGCAAGGGTTGTACCCGTCCGCGAAGAAGTGCGGGCTGAACCCCGGCGACCGCAGCCGCGTGGTCAAAGACTACCGCAAGTTGCTCGACTTGAAAGATGTCGATGCCGTCTGCATCACGACGCCGGACCACTGGCACGCCCGCATGACGCTGGACGCCTTCGCGGCGGGAAAAGACGTGTACGTCGAGAAGCCGATGACGCGGACGCCGGGGGAAGCGTTGGCCGTGGGCGACGCCGCCAAGAAGCACAACCGCGTGCTCACCGTCGGCATGCAAACTCTGGCCGACCCCGTGTGGAAAGTGGCCCACGACCGGATTCAATCGGGCCGCATCGGGCACGTGTCGCATCTCCAAGCGGGGGTCTTCCGCAACGACATCCGCGGTCAATTCCGCTATTACCGCCTCGCCGCGCAGATGAACCCGAAGACTATCGACTGGGATTTGTTCCTCGGCCACCGCTTCGAGGTGAACGGCGAAAAACTCGGCCCGACCCCGCAGGAACAACCGTTCGACCGCGCGGCCTTCGCCCAATGGCGCTGCTACCGGGCGTTCGGCGGTGGCCCCGTGACCGATCTGCTCTCGCACCCGCTCGCGCGGATGCTCGTGTGCAGCGGCTTGCGCTACCCGACCCGCGTCACGGCCGGGGGCGGGC
>JANOSQ010001077.1:0-3127 GCA_031415915.1 Fimbriiglobus sp.
CGAATCCCTCTCTACCCAGTCTTTTGGAAATGCGGAATTGGGAATGTGGAAGGCGGAGTTTTCTGGAAATGCGAAGTTGGGAATGCGGAACGCGGAGTTTGAAGTCGTAATGTTTCTACGTACTTGTCGATCCATTCCCCATTCCGAATTCCCCATTCAAACTGCGGGAGTAGCTCAACGGTAGAGCACTTGCCTTCCAAGCAAGATGTTGTGGGTTCAAATCCCATCTCCCGCTCTGGCCGGCGGTCGGCCCGGGTCGTATGACACCAGTTGCCCGGCCGCGGGGTCTCGGGCGGTTTTGTCGGTTTCGCTGCTGTAGCTCAGGGGTAGAGCACTTCATTGGTAATGAAGAGGTCGTGGGTTCAATTCCCACTAGCAGCTTTCCGGGGTGCGTGGTTCTGTAAGTTCAGTCCGCCACCGCTCCACTCCGGCCCGTCGCCGCCCACTCTCCAAGTGGGGCGGACACACGGCGTCCGAGCGTATTCCCAGCAACCTGGAGTTCCCAGCGGAGATTGCGATGGCGAAGGGCGAATTCAAGCGTACCAAACCCCACCTGAACGTCGGCACCATCGGTCACATCGACCACGGCAAGTCGACCCTCACCGCCGCGCTCGTCGCGCGGCAGGGGTTCAAATTCGGCGGCGAGGTCAAGAGCTACGCCGAAATTACCAAGGGCGGAACCGTCCGCGACGCGAACAAAACGGTGACCATCGCCGTGTCGCACGTCGAATACGAAACGACCGCGCGCCACTACGCCCACATCGACTGCCCCGGGCACGCCGACTTCATCAAGAACATGATCACCGGCGCCGCCCAGATGGACGGCGCGATCCTCGTGGTCGCCGCCAATGACGGCCCGATGCCGCAAACCCGCGAACACGTGCTCCTCGCCCGTCAGGTCGGCGTACCGAAGATGGTCGTGTACCTCAATAAGTGCGACACCGTGGACGACCCGGAACTGCTCGAACTCGTCGAACTCGAAGTCCGCGAACTGTTGAACAAGTACGACTTCCCCGGCGACACGACGCCGATCATCCGCGGCCAGTCGAAAGACGCCCTCGAAAACCCGACGACCGAGGGCCCCGGCTCGAAGTCGATCGACGAACTTTGCGACGCCCTCGACAACTTCATCCCGATCCCGGAACGGGCCGAGGACAAGCCGTTCCTGATGTCGATCGAAGACGTCTTCAGCATCAAGGGCCGGGGCACCGTGGCCACGGGCCGCGTCGAACGCGGGACGGCCAAGGTCGGCGACGAAGTCGAAATCATCGGCCTCCGCAAGGACATCGTGAAGACGATCCTCACGGGGATCGAAATGTTCCAGAAGACCCTCGACAAAGCCATCGCCGGCGACAACGTCGGGGCGCTGCTCCGGGGCATCGACCGCGACGGCATCGAACGGGGCCAAGTGCTCGCCAAGCCCGGCAGCATCAAACCGCGCTCGAAGTTCGAAGCCAACATCTACGTGCTGTCGAAGGACGAAGGCGGGCGCCACACGCCGTTCTTCAGCGGCTACCAGCCGCAGTTCTACTTCCGCACCACGGACGTGACCGGCAAGATCACCCTCCCGGCCGGCGTCGAAATGTGCATGCCCGGCGACAACGTGAAAGTCGAAGTCACGCTGATGGAAGGCATGCCGGTCGCCATGGACGAAGGCCTCCGCTTCGCCATCCGCGAAGGCGGTCGCACCGTCGGCTCCGGCGTCGTCACGAAGATCTTGGAAGAAGATCCGCCCGCCGGCAAGAAGTAGTTTGTGCAGTGCGGAATTCGGTGTGCGGAGTGCGGAGTGCGGACTGAAAGCGGGCAACGGCGAGAACACGATTTTCCCCGTCCAATGTTTTCATTCCGAACTCCGCACTCCGAATTCCGCATTTCTTCCAATAGGTGCGTAGCTCAACTGGTAGAGCAGCGGTCTCCAAAACCGCAGGTTTCAGGTTCGATTCCTGACGCACCTGCTCACCGAATTCCCCGTTCGTCAGCTGGATGCGCCCCGCACGCCGTGCGGGTCTGAAAGGGCCGGGTATGTCGACTGCGGTTCAACCCCCAACTTCACCCCCGGCCCGCGCCAGCTCCACCCACGCGGGGCTGGTCATCGCCAGCGTCTTCGGCGCCTTGGTCGTGCTCGGCGGGCTCGTCATCGCCGGCTACGCCGTCCCGCAGATCTGGCAAGAATTCATCGCCCCGTCCGCGAGCCGGTTGCCCGGCTTCTTGAACGTCTCGCTCCGTTTGCTGTTCCAACTCGGCGCCGCCGGCGGGGTCATCTACGCCGGCACCCGGCTCTCTGGGGACAATCCGCCCAAGGGTCTCCGCGGCGGGATTTTCTTGGTCATCTCGACCATCATCACGATCTTCTTCGTCGTCCGCGCGGTTTACATCAATCTCGGCGACCTCGCCTATCAGACGCCCGTGACGCTCGCCGCCCTCGGCGTGTTGCTCTTCGGGGCCTACAAGCTGCTGATGTCGGCGTGGGCCGAGACCAAGATGCACACGCTCGAAGAGCAGGGCTGGTTCCACACCAACGGCTTCAAAGCGACCCAAGGCTTGAAGCTCCGGCGCTACACGCTGGTGGGGATTCTCATCGTCGGCTGGACCGGGGCTTGGAGCCTTTATTATCACCAAGCCCTCGGCTACGGCGATCAAACTATCACGCTGCCGTTTTACGACAAGCCGATCGCGATTCTGTCGTCGAAGGAATACACCATCCCGTTCCTCATCGCCCTCGTGACCGCGTGGTTCGCCTGGCGATTGGTCAACGTCCCGCAATTCGCCGACTTCTTGATCGCCACAGAAGCGGAAATGAACAAGGTCTCGTGGTCCACCCGCAAGAAGCTGACGCAAGACACCATCGTGGTACTCGTGACGGTCGTGCTCCTGACTACGTTCCTGCTGATCGTCGACCTCTTTTGGGGTTGGCTCTTGAGCCAGCCTTTCGTCGGCGTTCTGCCCGAGAAAGCGCCCGAGTCGCAGAAACAAGCCTCCGGCGACTCGCTGAAGTGGTAGTCCGTTCAATACCCGGGCGATGATTCGCCCGGCTCGCCTTGTCCCGGAATTGCAGATCACCATGCCATCTTCAACCGAATCCGAAGTCGCCGAAGTGGAAGAGCCGATCGCCGAGGCGGAAGCCCCG
>JANOSQ010001078.1:0-4548 GCA_031415915.1 Fimbriiglobus sp.
TGGCCCCGTTGTCGGAAGCGGAGCGTTTCACCAAGGACGAGATGTTCGCCTGCCCCGGGGCGGATCAGGCGGTGCTGTTCCGCTACTTCCGCACCATCGGCTACGACTACACGCACCCGGAGATCGGCCCGGAGTGGAACAACTGCGCTGGGGTCACGGGAATCCGCCGGGAAGAGGGCCGCTGGAAAGCGCGGACGGTGGGCTTGCCGGAGAACTATGAAGTGAAGCTGATCCACTACTGGTCGCAGTACAAGCCTTGGGCCATCGGTTGCCCGATCTTCGAAGATTCGAAATGATGCTCGGAATCGCTCGGTCGATTTACTAAAATTGACCCGGTTCCACAAACCGCATGGGCCGCGAGATGAACCTGCTCCTCCACCGACGCGAAGATGCCCCGGATACCGAAATCCGGATCACGAAAGTCTTGGCCCGCTGGTCCACCGCCGACAAAATCGCCGAGATTCCCATCACCGACGCGGAAGCACTGGCCGGTGCACTCATCGGGGCTCTGCCGACCGAGGCAGTATTGGAATTGAACCGTTTGCTCACGGCGCATTTCGCACGTGCTTGAACATGTTGCGCCGAACTCGCGTTCACTTCCATCCCCGTTAGCATCACGTGTGCCCCATCACGTTGGCGGAGATCTATTCCGGTGTGACGTTTCCCGAGTCGCTGCGACCGACTATCATTCCCCGATAGCTTCTCGCCAAAAGGATCCCCCGTGTCGGCCGACCGCATCACCGATTACCTCGCCCAGTTTTCGCAGGCCCGCAACCAGATGACCGAGCAACTCGGCCGGGTCGTCATCGGCCAAGCCGCGGTCGTGGAGCAAATCCTCGCGGCCGTGTTCACCCGCGGCCACTGCTTGCTCGTCGGCGTGCCGGGTTTGGCCAAAACCCTCATCGTCAGCAGCATCGCGCAGATTCTGGACGTCGGCTTCAAACGCATCCAATTCACCCCGGACCTGATGCCGTCGGACATCACCGGGACGATGGTGCTCGACGAAAACGACCAAGGCAAGCGCGAATTCCGTTTCGTGCGCGGGCCGATCTTTTCGAACATCATCCTGGCCGACGAAATCAACCGGACGCCACCGAAAACGCAAGCGGCCCTGCTGCAAGCGATGCAAGAGCGCGAAGTGACCGTGGGGCAAGACACGCACAAACTCCCGGAACCGTTCTTCGTCATTGCGACGCAGAACCCCATCGAACAGGCAGGTACGTACCCCCTGCCCGAAGCCCAGCTCGACCGCTTCATGTTCAACATCTTCGTGGACTATCCGAGCCTCGACGAAGAGAAGCGGATCATCGGCCAGACGGCGAAAGACGAAACGCCGGAACTCACCAAGGTGCTCACCGGCAAGGCGATCATCAACTTGCAGAAGCTCGTGCGCAGCGTGCCCGTCAGCGACTTTGTCACGGATTACGTCGTGAAGTTGGTGCGGGCGACGCGGCCCAAAGATCCCACATCGCCGGAGTACGTCCGGCGGATGGTCGATGTCGGCGCCGGCGTGCGGGCCGGGCAATATTTGGTGCGGGCGGGCCAAGCCTTCGCCGCGATGGACGGACGCTTCAGCGTCGCCATCGACGACATCAAGAAAGCGGCCGCGCCGGTGCTGCGCCACCGCGTCGCGGCCAACTTCCAAGCCCAGGCCGAGGGGAAGACCAGCGACGACATCGTCGCCGATTTGCTGAAGAGCGTCGGTGAGACGGAGCCGGCGAAATACGTCGCTACCGGCGGAGCGGTGAAGAAAAGGCTTTGAAGTTGGACCGACACGCCGGCGAGGTGTCCCGTTAGCTCGACGCGCTAGCGAGGGCGGCGGGTGGAATCCGCGACACCCGCCGACGGGGACCTGCTTAACACGGAACGCCGGTGCAATTCCAACTCGGCGAGCGTCGAAGACTCCGCCCGCCCCTCGCTAGCGCGTCGGGCTAACAATCACCCCCGATACTTCTCGATCAGCACCTGCGCCGTTTCGCTGCGCATGATGCGAGGATCGGGCAGTTCGCCTTTGCCGAGTTGCTTCCGCAGATCGCTGCCCGAGATGCTCACCGGCTTCCATTCTTTCGGGCATTCTTCCACCAAACGCACACGGCCCGCTTCGGCGTAGAACGCGGCGAAGCCGACTTTCACGGGGCTGATCAGCAACTCGCCGCGGAGTTGGTCGAACTTGCGGTGCGCGGCCAAGCCGTCCCAGATTTCCGTGCCGTCATCGTGCGGGGCATCGGCGTGCTTGCGGCCGATGACGATGTCGGTGAAACCGAAGTTCTGCCGGTAGATCGCGTGCATCACCGCTTCCTTCGGTCCCGCGTAGAACATCTTGATGTCCAGCCCGATCAAGTGGACCACATCGGAGATGGTGCGCCCGGCCTTCTTCCACAACTCTTCGTCGGCGTCGCCTTGGCCGAGCACTTTGTTGTCGATGAGCGCCCGGTAGGTTTTCATCCGCGTCGCGGCGTCGACATCGTCGCTCTTGGTTTCTCCGACGAGCGGATTCAACACCGCCCCGGCGAAGTGGCCTTCGCGCGTCAGTTTCTCCAGTCCGGCGACCAGCGCGAACTCGTGGGCGCGGTGCAAGGCGTTGCGCGTTTGGAACCCGACGACGCGTTGGTATTTCTTCGAAGCGAACAGCGCCCGCACTTCCGTCGGCGTCAGCACCACATCGCCGAAGCTCGGGTTCTTCGGCTGCGGCAGCACCTTGACATCGCCGCCGACCAAATGAGTGCGCGGGTCGTCGTTGGCGATGCGGGCGCCGGGGTGATCCGTCCGCGTCGTCCCGTAGACCGCCGCGTTGTACGCCGGCTTGTTCCACGGGTAGACGTCCTTCAACTCCAGCACACCCACGACCGTACCGGCCGAATTCGTCAGCGGGTAACTCGTGCCGGGGGTCAAAGACTTGGCGGTCGCTTCATCCACGGGGAATGCCAGCGGGATCGTCCACGCGTACTTCTTCCCGTTGCGGACGACGACTTCCTCTTCGAGGACGCGCTGGTACTCGACCTTGGTCATCGGCCCCGTCAACGGCGACAGCCCGCCGTCGGCGATGCGGTAGAGCGTGCTGAGGTCGGCATCCGACACCGCGATTGCGGTCGTGGTGGGGAAGCCCGTGGCATCGGCCACGGTACGGTTGATGAGTTCGCCGCCGTGCGGGAGAATCAGATCCGGCATTCGTCGCTCCAAGGGTTAAATCACGTACTGCAATCCCTGCCCGATCGACACGATGTGGGCGAGGGTGGTTTCATCCAACAGTTTCTGCCGCGTGCTGGCGATGGTATCCCAGACGTCGTGCAGTGCCGTCGCCAGCGGGGTCGGCTCGGCTTTGCGGCTGGCGGGGTTCGGCTCGGCGCGCTCGATGATGCCGAGGATATGGCCGAGGGTGATCTTCTCCGGCGCGCGGGCCAACTGGTAGCCACCGCTGGCGCCGCGCGTGCTCGCGATCAATCCGCCCCCCTTCAATTGCAGCAAAATTTGCACGAGGAACCGCGGTGGAATATCGTGCTTCTCGGCGATGTCGGTGAGGCGCACCGGCTTCGGGTCGCCGTAGCGAGCGGCGAGCTCCAGCGAAGCGAGGCAGGCGTACTCGGCTTTGGCGGAGAACATCATCAGATGCCCGCCCCGTCTCTGATTTCGATCACGTGCAACCCGCACTCTTTCTTCTTCTTGCCGGCCCAGCGCCCGGAGCGATCATCCCCCCCGGCCCCGACCGCGTTCGTACAGGGCCAGCAGCCGATGCTCGGGTAACCCCGGTCGTGCAACTCGTTGTAAGGCACCTTGTGATCGAGAATGAACTTCCACACTTCGTTCTTGGTCCAGTTCAAGAGCGGGTTGATCTTCACCAAGTTGAACTTCGCGTCCCACTGCACGACCCCGGCGACGGCCCGGTCGGTCGTTTGATCCTTGCGAATCGCGCTGATCCAGGCGAGCGGACCGTGCGCGGCCAGCGCCCGCTTCAGCGGCAGAATCTTCCGATCGTGGCAGCATTGATCCGGCCGCAAATCGAACAGCGGCCCGCCGTGTTCCGCCTCGTACTCCGCGACCGTCGTCTCGGGTTGAATCATTTCCACGGCGATGCCGTAGCGATCTTTGATCTGCTCCCGCAGGGCCAACGTCTCCGCGAATTGGTAGCCCGTATCGAGGTTGATGAACGTCACCCCCCGCTCGATTTCGCTCAGCATGTGGATGAGGCAGCATCCCTCGGCCCCGAACGCCGTAGCCATCAGCAGGCGCGGGTGGTAATGTTTCACCGCCCAGCGCAGAATCTCCTGCGGAGTCGCGTTTCCCAGCAATTCGTTGGCGACGACGAGCGCGTCCGCATCCATCGGGAAATTCTTCATACCATGGAATACCGCCAGCCCGGACTATCTTTATCCGAATTGTGACGTTTCCGGCAAGGGCAATCGGCAATCTGGGTGCGCCAACGGATTCTGGCACTGTCAGAAACGTTGTCGGACCCGCTCCGACTGGTGTCCTCTCATTCTGGCAACCCGTTTTCCGGCCTGAAAGGTCGGTTCTGTCAGCCCAGGTCGGAGACGGCGCAGCCGTCGGAGG
>JANOSQ010001079.1:0-4630 GCA_031415915.1 Fimbriiglobus sp.
GCGCTGCAGATGTAACGTAGGATGTCAAGCTCCGTCCCCGTGATGACGGGGTTTTCTGTTGGGTTTCGGCCCCGACTGGCGCAGCCGTCCCCGAGCACGCTCGACCGTGCTTTTTTGCTTCTCTCTGGGATCGTCGAACCAACCGTTCTTTTCAACCGTTCCTCTTCCCAGTCCCGCTCGCGGGCGCGGGCTCCAACTCGAACACATGCACCAGGTCCAGCGCCGCCGAACGCAGGTCGCGATGGTGCAGCGCCGCCCACAGATCGATCACGTCGCCTTTGCTGGCGCAGCGGGCATCGAAGCACTGGTAGGCGTTCGACTCCAGGTTCACGCTGAAGGTCCGACCCCGGCCATCGCCGCGGTGGATCGGGCAGGCGCAGCGTTTCTGGGGCCCCGTCCCCTGGAGTCGCGGCGCGAGGCCGAGATGGTCGAACACCCGCGCCATCGGCAGTTGCCGACGCAGGTGCGAAAAGTCGAGCCAGACGCCGGCGGTGGGCGCCGGCGTCTCGACAGTCGCCTCGGCGTTGGCTACAGTGGGAGGGCAGGCTGCGGTGACCTCTTGCCGAATGGGTTCCGTCCCATTTTTGAGGCCCGCAGCCTGCTCTTGCGATCCCGCTGCCTCATCCATATTCGCCGGTTCGCCGGTTCCCTCCCACGGGTAGTGTTTCGGGTCGAACGGCCGGCCCGTTTTCCAGATGGCGAAGGCCAGATGCAGCAGCTTGCGCATCACGTGACCGATGGCGATCGACGGTCGTTCGGGATGCTTGGCCCGCACCCGTGCGTAGAGCGCGCGGCAGGCCGGGTTGTGCCGAGCGGCGCTCAGGGCGGCCATCCACAGGTAACGCCGGACCAGGTCGTTGCCCCGCGGCGACATCTTGTAGCGTTTCGGTCCGCGCGGCGTGCCATCGCGCTCGACGCCGCTCGACGCTTCGACCGGCAAGACGCCGAAGTAGTTGACCAACTGGCCGGGCGTGTCGAAGCGGCCGATGTCGAGGATGAACGCGGTGAGGATGGCCGCGGTGACCTCGCCGATCCCCTTGATGGTGTCGAGGTGGTTCGAGGTGGGCAGGTCGCGGTAGGCGGAAATCAGCAGGGATTCCAGACGTTTTTGCCGGGCCTGGGCATCGCGAACTTGACGCACCTGATCCCGGACCAAATCTTCGGCGACGGCGCCCGCGAGCGAGCCGACCGAGTCGCGGGCCGCGCTGAACAGCGTCTCGATGCGGTCGTGCGGCAGGTACGGGATCGCCCGCAAATCGTCGACGCTGGCCTTGCCGAGGCCCGCAGCGGTCGGGAATCGCGTGAGCAGTTCGAGCACCCAGCCGGTGCTGATGTCTTGGACGAGGACGGCCAGTTCGGGGAAGGTGCGGGCGAGGAGTTGATGGAGTTGGTTGACCAGTCGGGTGCGTTGCCGAACCACGCTTTGGAGCCGGCCGGCGACTTGGCGCAGGGGCATCAGTCCGGCCGGCACGACGGCGCCGGGCTTGGGTCGTTCGGTGAGGGCGAAGCGGGCGCACGCGCGGGCTTCGACGGGGTCGGATTTCTGGTGCCCGTAGACGGCGACGCGGTAGTTTTTGTTGCGTTGGGTGTCACCGCAGGAGATGGTGAATGCGGCCCCGGTGAACCCGTCGGCGCCGGAGGCGGCGAGCCCGGCGAGGAAGGCGATCAAGTTGTCGGCGTAGAGTCCGGCGGCATCGAGGCGGATGTGGAAATGGACTCGGCCGCGACGCTCAATGAGTTCGAGGAATCGCCGCCGGAGTTTGCCGTAGCCGGCGGCCGATTCGATGATTTCGAGGTCCGGTGCGGCGGTCTGGAGATCGGGGTCGAGGAAGGCGGCGTAGTGGCCGTACCGCGACGTGTCGATGCCGACGCCGATGGGGGTGGGCGGCGTCTCGGCGGGACTCTGGTGGACGGAGGGCGGTCGTGCTAGCATGGCGGCACCTGAAAGAAGGGGAGTGGAAAATGGGGTGCCGCCGCGTGGAGCCCTCCGGGAAGGGCCGGCCGAGAGGAAGCTTGTGATCAGAGGTCCGAAGCCTCAAGATGTAACCAGCTCTTGGGCCGGACGCGGAGGGGCTAATCTGCAGCAAGAGGTCGATGCCTCAGCAGTCGGAAAAGCCTCCCCCGCGGCGCCCCCAAGGGATTCTCGCGGTTGCATTCCGCGAGCGAAAGAGAACATACAAGCAGACGGCGGGGGCATGTAAGCTTTTCCAGATGTGTAGCTCACTCGGCCCCCGCCGCTGCTGAGCTTGTGCGTTCGGCGGGCTGCGCGGGACGCGCTGCCGCAGGGGATGGGAACGCATCGCGGAGGAGATCGCATCATGTGGCAACGTCTGAAGAAGCTATTGCTCACTCCCCTGCCCGGCAGCGCGCCGCGCGTCACATTCCCGTACGGCTTTTGCTGCGTGGCCAAGTCGCTGACGGTTCTCTTTCCCAGCAACAAGACGACATGGGTTTGCCCGACCCCCAAGTGCAAGATGGTCTGGCAAGGAGAGTTGAGTGGAAGTGGCCTTGTATTCTGGGTACATGTTTGCAACGACGGCTCGAAACCCCATTGCAGTGTGACGGACTGCAAGCAGTGTCATTCGCCAATGTCGTACGTCGATTCTAGCGATTGCGGCTCCTGCAGAGCGCCCGGTTGTAAGAACTGGTACAACGATAGGTAACCCGCAAAGGGAACGCCAACGGAATCCCCCGGAGGCGGTGAGGAGTTTGGTCGTCTGTGTTTCGTCTTTTACTTGGAAGCAGAGCCAGGCCGAACAAGCCGCTGCACCTGACCGCGGCGGCACCATTCGTTTCTGGGTCTTCATAGCCCACCTATGCCGCCGGGCAGGTGAGCTGAGTCATTCGGCGGCAAGCGGGAGATGCAGCAATGTCGATCAGCGTTCAGTGTCCCAGTTGCGAGAAGAAGTTGAAGGCCAAGGACGAACTGGCCGGGAAGCGGGTCAAGTGTCCGAACTGCGCACAGTTGGTCGTAGTCCCCAGTGTCTGTAGTGCGCCCCTACAGCCGACCCCACCAAATCCGTCACCGAGGAAGTCTCCCCCAAGGAGCGGACATGAGGCGACCGCCTCTCCTGCTCCACAGAGCAGGCCGGTTCGTTGGCCGTGGTACGCGGGTGGCGGAGCCGCTTTCCTGTGTGTTCTCGCTGTCGTCATCTCCATCTTCGCCATGCCGGGCAAGGACCGAACGCCTGCCAAGAACGAGATGGCTGTAGTGACGCCCCCCGAATCGAAGCCGGAGCCGAAACCCGAACGCAAAGCCGAGCCGAAGCCTGAACCCGAGCCGAAGCCGCCTGAGGAGAAACCTGAAAAGCTACTGGCAGTCACTTCCAAAGACTGGAAGAAGGATTTTGGCGCGTTCATCGACGTGCTGTCTCCGGTGTTCAAGCGAGACCCTCTCCATTCCGAACTCAAGGAGAAGTTTGAGGGACAGCAGGTGATCTGGACCGGCCAGTTCACGCAAATATCCTTCAATGGAAAAAGCAAGGTCGTTTGGCTCAAGATGCCGGCCAAAACGGTCACGCTCTCAAACGGCGCGAAAGCTGAGGTTTACACCCTCTGGCTGGTGCCAAAGGAAAACAATCTCAAGAAGTGGGAAGATGCCAAGGTGGGCGAAACCGTCCGCTTCAAGACAACCCTGAAAGGTGATTCAAATTCTCCGGCCGTGAATGTCGGACAATTCTTGGACGGCGTGAATGCGGGAAAGTACCACATCTTGATCATGACCGACGATGCTGAACTGGTCCAGGCCGAACTCCCCAACGCCAAAGCTGAAGCAGCAACAATCAACGCCGAGTCGGCCAAAGCCAAAGCCGAAATGGCCAAAGCCGATCTGACCAAGCCGAAACCCGATCCCAACGATGTGGCCAAGTTCATTCAACAAGGAGGGAAGTTCTGGTCTTCGCCCACAAAAGCTTCGCGAGGCGATAAGTCTTTCGCTCCTGGAGACCGCTTTTGGGTCTGGCCAGTCGAGGATCGGGTGTTCGAGGCGGAGGATGGGAAGTTGCCGATCAAGTTCCACTGGCGGGTGCGCCCAGGACAAAAGCCGTCCCAGGAAAAGAACGACCCCGTCTTCGCCAACATTGATTTTCTGTCCGAAGGGGGCGGCGCGACGAATATCAACTTTCAAGGGCATCGACTTGAGTTGAAAACCGGAGCGAGCGAAGGCATCTTTGAGCTCACTTTTGACGTGAAGAACTTCTCGGGAGAAGGCGGGGTTCTTTTCTTCCTCAATAGCGCTCTCTTCTCGGAGAAAACCGATAGCAACTTGCTCCTCCTCAAGGTGAAATTTACGAAATAATGTTCATCCATGGACTCACCGCGGGCATCGGAGCCGAACAAGGCGGTCAAGCTGACGGGCCGCCATTACGTCCCTCCGAGACCTTAAGTCCACCAAGGCGGCCCGCTGCTGAACTTATTCGTTCGGCATCTTCGACATCGGCGTTTGAATGGCGGTGACAACGGGGGTGTCGGTCGGGGTAGGAAGGAATTGGCGGGGCGCGGCTCCGCGGCGTCCGGATTGGTGTCGGGGCTCCGCGCGGCCGTCGGGTACGATGCCGCCCCAGGAACTGTGTAGGTGGCGATCGAATCGATCCGCGCAAGTGGTACGCATAAAACACTTTGCGTCAATCGC
>JANOSQ010001080.1:0-1968 GCA_031415915.1 Fimbriiglobus sp.
GATTTCCTGAAGCGGCCGCGGGGTATCGTTGGCCACCCGCATGAGCACCGCGAGCGTCGTAGCGGCACGGAACGGCGGATGCCCACAGGCCAGGGCATAGAGCACGCTGCCGAGGCTGAACAGGTCGGCCCGCGAATCGAGCTTCGCGCCTTTTGCTTGCTCCGGGGCCATGTACAACGGCGTGCCGGTGATGGTGCCGCTCTGGCTCAAGCTCGCGTCGTCGGCGGTGCGGGCCAGGCCGAAGTCGGTGATCTTGACCTTCTGCACCACGCCCTTTTCCAACAGAACGTTGGCGGGCTTGATGTCGCGGTGAATCAGGCCCAGCGAGTGGGCGGCGGCCAGCCCGGCGGTGATCTGCCGGCCGATGTGCAAGACCTCGGGAATGTCGATCGGCCCGGCCTCGTCCATCTTGTCTTGGAGGGTGGGACCGTCCACGAACTCCATGACGATGTACGGCAGTGGCTGCTCCTCGACGCTGTAAACCTGCACGACGTTCTCGTGCTTAATCGCGGCCACCGCTCGGGCCTCGCGAAGGAACCGCTTCCGCGGCGGTGAAGTCGCGGCGAGTTGCCGGCTGAGAACCTTGATGGCCACCATGCGGTGGAGCTTCTCGTCGAAGGCTTTCAGCACCGTGCCGAAGCCGCCCTGCCCGAGGACACGCATCACCTCGTAATGGCCGAGCGTGCCCAAAGAGCCGGGCTTGGTGGACGGCGTGAGGTACGCGAGATCGAACTTGCTTTCGTTTTTCATTTCAGAGGTTTGGGTAACGTCCGGATTGTCCACCATCTGCCGGAGGGCCGGAACATCGAGGAACTCGCCCGAGCGATCGTTCGCCATGAGCAAGGCATCCACTTGCTGGCGAAGCTTCGAGTTGCCAGCGCAGGCTCGATCCAAGTATATGGAACGCTCGGCCGGGTCGGTGATGTCCAGAGCCGCGAGGAAAACGGTGCATTCGTTCATGGCGTTTTCGCTCCCCAGGAGTATCGTTCGTAGCCCGGCCGTTCATTCCACAATAGGAAGTGCGTCGTTGGCGGCAGAACCTGGCCACAAGTCTTCAAAGATTTTCGCCGGAGTCGCCGGTTGGCTCGATTTCCCGCCGCAACCAAGCTCGGGAAAAGCTCCAGAGCCGCCCCGCCGTCCGCGGGGAGACCCCAAGGCTACGGGCCGCCTCGGGCAGCGTCAGCCCACCGAAGTAGAGAAGCTGTACCAACTCGGCCTCACGGGGATGAACGCCAGCCAACTTGGAAAGGGCCTCATCCAAGGCGAGGAGGTCTTCCGCCGGTTCGGGCAGCGAGGGGGAAACGTCATCCAAGCCCAGTCGGATGAACTCGCCGCCGCGTTTCTGTCGATGCTTCCGTCGGGCGTTGTCGATCAGGATTCGCCGGATGGCTACCGACGCCGCAGCGAAGAAGTGCCCGCGGTGATTCCAAGTTTCGGGATTCGCCCCGCCGACGAGTCGCAGATACGCCTCATGCACGAGGGCGGTGGGTTGCAGGGTTTGTCCGGCAGGCTCGTTGGCCAAATGAGCGGCAGCGAGTTTTCGCAGTTCCGCATACACGACCGGCAGCAACTCGGCAGCAGCGCGTGCATCCCCAGCGTCGATGGCATTCAGAATGTGCGTGATGTCTGCGGTCACTTTACTTCCCGCGGCGGGGCGAGTTCGGCATCAGACATAGATTTCCGTTGTGCGAAACCGCTCGTCTACGAAGACTCGGTAACTCTCAAGTTTCAATCGACCTCGGCTTCACTTCCGCACATTCTAACTACACTCTCACGACGAACGCAACCATATTCCTTTCGTTTCCGTCATACCCGTGCTTCGCAACGAAACGAAGCCCGATTCGGCCTCACCCACGCGAATTCGCGAAGTCAAAAAATCGCAGGCGATGCGACGTAAGTCGACTTTTGTGTCGTGCGCAAAGTGACGCAAAAGTGTCTCCAAATGACATAGAAGTGCGCCTAAATGAC
>JANOSQ010001081.1:0-1623 GCA_031415915.1 Fimbriiglobus sp.
CGGCAGATCGGCGATCATGCGTTCGACAGCCGAATACTTCTCGGTCGCCGTGAGGTGGGTGAGCGCGGAGTAAAGGTAATCGATGTGGGTCTCTGGGCGCGAGCTCGCCACGGTCGGCGACTTGAGAAGGCGGGTGAACAAGGCCCGCTCGAACCGCCCCGTTTCCAGAATTAACTCCTTGACCTCCGGGGTGCAGTCCGGGGGGAAGTTGAGGTAGTAGGCTCGACCCCGGTGCTTTTGCACGATCGAACTGTTGGCCAGATTGCTGATCGCCCGATGCCGCGCGGGATCGCCGCCCCCGGCGATGTACCCTTCCAAGTGTTCCCACCCGTAACGGTACAGTCGGAGAAACCGTTCGGTTGCCCTTGCGTCCCGGCCGCTCATTGCGGCGTGCATGGCTCGCTCCACCGGATCGCCGAGGGCCGCCATGATGGCGACGTGGAGATCGACAAACTCGGGATCGATCAGCAAGCCGGCCTCGGCGAGCGCGACGGCCTCTTCCCAGTTGCCGAGGCGGTAGAAGACCTCGGAGCGAAGCGCCAGCATTTTGGCTTCGGCTTTCGGATCGGCCGGGGGCCGGGGGGTCTCGTCTTTCGCCACGGCGTCGAGCGTTTCGGCGGCCCACTTGCGAACCGCCACCGGGCCTTCCTTGGGGATCACGTTCAGTTCGGCGGGTTTGCCCACCGGTTTCCCCCCGCGCTCGGCGCGGAGTTTCAAGCTGATTCTCCGTTCCTTTCCAGCTCCGTCGTGACGGTACTCACCGAGCAGGTAGATCGGCAGCGGGCGAATCAACTTCGCGCCGGGGTCGGTCAGCGCGATCTCCTTCACCAAGGCGTCCGCCTCGGCCAATTCGACGACGACGACCCCCTTGCGGCGGAGCGCTTCCGTCTCCGTCAGTTTCGCCAGCGCCCCCTTCAAATAATCCTGCGCGAATTCCAAGTCGTTGCTCACGAACGGCGGCACCGCCACCACTTCGCGGATCTCCTCGCCGTGACGTTTGACCCCTTCGCTTACCGCGGCCAAGAGCGCTGCCACGTCGTCGGCCGCATTCTTCGTCACGGGCACGGCCCTCACGAGCAGACGCAGGCCCCCGGCCGTTTCGCTCACCACCAACTCGAGCGTCGGTTCCTTAGCCTCTTTGACGGGGCGGACCATCACGAGCACGTCGGCTTTCAACAGCTTGCCGAGCTTCACGCGTTCGCCGACGCCCTGCGGGCTGAACATCGCTTGGAGCTTCTGCTCCTTCAGGATCTCGTCGATCCGGGCGCGTTCGAGCCAAACGCCGTCCGGGTCGGCGAGCAGCTTGGCTTCGAGCAGCGCGGCCTGCGGGATCTTCTCCGGATCAAGCATCGCACAAGTCGGCGGGGTGGCGGTGGCGAATGGTGCGAGGGCGAGCACGAACAGCGGGAGAAGACCAACGCGCATGGGAGTGCTCCGAGAGGGTTCGGTCTCACTTCTTCGGGATCGGCTTGATGAACTCCACGGTGTTCAACACGGGAGTGCGCGTTTTATCGACGGTCCAAGCCACCAGACCGTAGTGGGAGCTGACGTCGAATCGGGTCAGGGACGGGACATCGCTGGCGATGCAGCGCATCGATTCTGCCACGGTGTCGAATATCCAGT
>JANOSQ010001082.1:0-1581 GCA_031415915.1 Fimbriiglobus sp.
GGGCTTGCGCAACCCGCAGGAACTCGCCTTCGACGACTTCGGCAACCTCTTCACCTATGACAACAACTGCGACAGCGGCGATAGCGCCCGCTGGGTGCAGATCACCGAAGGCGGCGACAGCGGCTGGCGCTGCGGCTACCAGTACGGCACGCTCATGCACACGCCGGCGGTGCCGCAGGGGAACCGCGGCCCGTGGAACACCGAGAAGATCTGGCACCTGCCGCACGCCGACAGCGTGGCGTATGTACTGCCGCCGCTGGCGCACTTCGGCAATGGCCCCGCCGGGCTGACGCACTACCCCGGCATCGGCTTCAACGACAAATACAAGGATCATTTCTTCGCCTGCGATTTCACCAGCAACGCGGGCAGTTCCAAAATTTGGGCCGTGAGCGTGAAGCCGAAGGGCGCGAGCTTCGAAGTGAACAAGCCCGAGCCGTTCGTGACCGGGATGGTGCCGACGGATTGCGAGTTCGGCCCGGACGGCGCCTTCTACTGGAGCGACTGGGTGAGCGGGTGGGCACCGCAGAACCGCGGCCGCATCTTCCGCGTCGAAGACTCCGAAGGACAGAAGAACCCCGCCGTCGCCGAAGCGAAGAAGCTCCTCGCCGCGGGCTTCGAGAAGTTGAAGATCGAAGAATTGGCGAAGTTGCTCGGGCATCCGCACCAGCAAGTGCGGCTGGAATCGCAGTATGAGTTGGCGAGCCGGCCGGTCGCCGAAGCGATCGAAGCCTTTGAAGCCGTGGCCAAGGAGTCGAAGAACCCCATCGCCCGCTTGCACGGGATGTGGGGCCTCGGGCAGTGCAACGCCACCGGCCAGATCTCGAACTTCAGCGAAGACAAGGACGACGAGATCCGCGCCCAGGTCGGCAAGACGTTGGCCACCCGGCCGACGTTGCAGGCGAGCTTCCGCAAGGTGCTCGTGAAGCTGATGACCGACAAGGACGCGCGGGTGAAGGCCCACGCCGCGATCGCCTACGGGAAGACCGAGGACGGACTGACCGAACCGTCCACGACGGAACGTCCCATTCTCCCGGTGGCCAACTACACTCCCCTCTTCGACTTGCTGCAGGCGAACGCGGACAAGGATGTCTACCTCCGCCAAGCGGCGGTCCAAGGTCTCGTCGGTCTGGCCCGCAACGGCGAAGACGTATTCACCATGTGGAGAACCGCTTCCACCGCGTCGCGGGAGAAGTACGACACCGCCCCGGTCCGTATGGGCGTCGTCCTCGCCCTGCGCCGGCTCAACAGCGCCTTTCTCGAACAGTTCCTGCACGACAAGGAGCCAAAGATTGCCGCCGAAGCGGCGCGCGCCATCCACGATGTCAACATCGCCGGGGCCATGTCGCAACTCGCCAAGATGACCGCGCTGCCGGGTCAGCCCGATGCGATCGCCTTCCGGGCGCTCAGCGCGAATCTGAAAGTCGGTAAGCCCGAGAACGCCGCGGCCCTCGCCGCGTTCGCCGCGCGGCCGACCGAAGCGGATCACCTCCGCGTCGCGGCCCTCAAGCTCCTCGCCGATTGGGCCAAGCCGTCGAAGCGCGACGGTATCACGGGCCTGCGCCAAGACTTACCCGATCACCC
>JANOSQ010001083.1:0-3130 GCA_031415915.1 Fimbriiglobus sp.
GTCGAACCGAACTTCAAACCCGATTGGTCGCCGGAGACCCTGCGCAGCCGGAACTACATCTGCCATCTGCTGGTGTTGAAGCGGAGCCTCGTCGAACGCATCGGCGGCTTCCGCGCCGGTTTCGACGGCGCCCAAGATTACGACCTCGTCTTGCGCGCCGGCGAAGTTGCGGAGCAGATCGTCCACGTTCCGCACATGCTCTACCACTGGCGCATGCACGCGGCGAGTACCGCCCTCAACAAGGGAAGCAAGAACTACGCCTACGACAACGGCAAGAAAGCGATCGCCGAGCACCTCGCCCGCCTGGGCATCGATGGGAGCGTCCACGATGGCCTCGCACTCGGGATGTACCACGTCATCTATCTCTTGAAGTCGCAGCCGCTGGTGACGGTGATCATTCCGAACAAGGATCACTCCGATATTTTGGCCCGCTGCATCGACAGCTTGGCGAAGGCCAGCTACGCGAACTACGAACTCATCGTTGTCGAGAATGGCAGCCAACTCCCGGCGACGCACGACTATTACGCCAAGTTGAAACAAGATCCGCGCGTGCGTGTGATGGAGTGGATCAAGCCCTTCAACTACGCCGCGGTGAACAACTTTGCGGCCCACGCGGCGAAGGGGGAGCTTCTGCTTTTCCTCAACAACGACATTGAATCGATCAACCCGGATTGGCTCGAAGAGTTGGTGAAGCAAGCCGTGCAACCCGGCGTCGGCGCGGTCGGGGCGAAGTTGTATTACGCGGACGATACGATTCAGCACGCCGGGATCGTCGTCGGCATGGGCGGCGTTGCGGGGCACTCGCATTTGAATTACCCCCGACAAGCGCCGGGGCACATGCAGCGACTGCAGTACGCTCAAAACGTCGCCGCCGTGACCGGGGCCTGCTTGCTGATGAAGAAAACAGTATTCGACGAGATCGGCGGCTTCGACGAGGGCTTCGTGCTCGCCTTCAACGATGTGGACTTGTGCCTGCAAGTGCTGGCCAAAGGGTACCGCATCGTTTGGACGCCGGATGCGGAGTTGTACCACCTCGAATCCAAAACGCGCGGCCCCGAAGACACGGAGGAGAAGCAGAAGCGCTTCAAAAGGGAATACGACCTCTTCCACCTGAAATGGGGCGCGTTCCTGAAAGCGGGTGACCCTTACTACAGCCGCCACTTTCGCTTGGATCGCCCGGACTATGCGCTGAATGGGGGTTAGGTTGACGGTCGAACTTTTGGTAGACTGCGCCAAGTTTCACACGCCCGAGGGCCAACTCCATGTTCATACGAATTCTCGCCGTGGTCGGTTTGCTGATCGCCGTCGCTACGAATGCGCAAGCACTCGCCCCGGTGCCGAAGCAGCCGAAGATGGATGCGAAAACGATCGCGGCGTTCGAGAAAATCGGGGGTGTGTACGGCGTGATCGCGACCCGCTCCGATGGATACATGGATTTCGATTGGAGTCCAGAAGGCATCGCTGCGGGTGGCCTGCCTTCGTTTCGAGTTCCTTACGTTCAAATCGGTAATGCACCACTCCGTTTGCCACCCGTTGAAATCCCGTTTGGTTTGGTCTGGCTGGATTCCCATTCGACGGGATTCACCAAAGAGATGGCGGAAATGCCAAACTTGACGACGATCATTTTCGCCCCGTTCGCGACTGTGGACGATCAACTGAACAATTTGATCCATGCTAAGAGTTTGACGGCCCTCCGGTTCAGGTCCGGCGGAACGTACGACAAGGCGCTCAAAAATGTCGGACAATTGAAAAGTCTCACCCGCCTCGAACTCGATTGGTCGCACGATGTCACGGCGAGAGGCTGGCAAAACTTGGCCGAATTGAAAGAGCTCACGAGTTTCAAAACCAATACTTCAAAACTCGGCGATACCGAGATGAAGATGATCGGCGGTTGGACCAAGCTCCGGTCGCTGCGGATCCAAAGTGATACCATCACGGACAAGGGGATATCGGAACTCGCGCCGCTGAAGCATTTGGAGTGGTTGGTACTCGAATCGACGAAGATGAGCGAAGTGGGTTTGAAAGTCCTGCGGAACTTCAAAAGGTTGGTCACGCTCCATGTCAACAAAACGGACTTGCCGAGTGCGGGAATCAGGGTTTTGAAAGAATTCACCGACCTCGAAGAACTCGGGCTCGAAAATTCTTGGACCGACGACGCGGACCTGCGCGAACTCGCGGCATTGACCAAACTGTCGGCCCTCCACTTGCTCCGGACACGCGTCACCGGAAAGGATCTACATCCATTCGCCGCCTTGAAGACCCTCGACTTGGATTGGTGCCAGGTGACCGATGTCGGGTTGAAGGTTGTGGGCAAACTCAAATCACTGACCGTCTTGGGACTCACCGGAAATGACGTTTCCGATGTCGGCATGAAATCGTTGAGTGGTCTCTATGAATTGAAGGAGTTAAGACTGGATAATGCTCATGCCACCGATATCGGTTTTCGGGAAATGAAACGCTTCGCGAACTTGGAGCGATTGACCCTCCATCGCACTGCCGTGACCGATGCCAGCATGCCGATGATCGCGTCGTTCCGCTCACTCAAGTATCTCGATTTGAGCAACACGACCGTTGGCGATCGCGGGCTCAAAGAATTGAAAGCGTTGCCGAAATTGGACACGCTGTCGCTCAGGGATACGTCGGTGACCGATGCGGGATTTGCTGAGCTCAAACATTTCCCTTCACTGCGCTGGGTCGATATCACGAATTCAAAGGTGACCCAAGAGGCTTTCGAACGCATGCGAGATGCCTTGCCGGGGTGCAGGATCGGCTGGTCGTTTCCCCGCTAAATTCGCGTTCTGACACCACCACGCTGTGCCCAAGAGGCGAGCCGACCGGGTCAACGGTCGGGTAGAATTGCACTGAAAAGTCCCGCGGGTCGAGATTGCTGCTTGAACCCGACCGTTGACACGGTCGG
Source organism: Fimbriiglobus sp. (assembly GCA_031415915.1). Taxonomy (GTDB): domain Bacteria; phylum Planctomycetota; class Planctomycetia; order Gemmatales; family Gemmataceae; genus JALHQU01. The sequence continues at coordinate 2,918 of JANOSQ010001083.1, forward strand.
CTCGCCACAACGGCACTGCATTCCACAAACTTTAGCCAGTGCCCAACGCAAGTCGTTGCGGCGCAACGGTTCGGCGAGCGGCAGGAGGTTGCTTACCCATTGAGGTTCCCCGATTGAGCTCCACATGAGACGTGGTCGAACCGCGCACCCAGGCCGACCCGGAACTGAAGTCGGCCCGACGTTACACCAACTGGTCGGCGGCGGAGGTGCTGA
>JANOSQ010001084.1:0-2052 GCA_031415915.1 Fimbriiglobus sp.
TCGCGGCATCCTGTTCTGCCATCCGCAGGAGTCGGTGTACGGCGGGCAAATCGTCGGCGAGCATTGCCGGGAGAACGACCTGACGGTGAACGTGACCCGCAAGAAGCCGCTGACGAACATGCGCGCCTCGGGGTCGGATAAAGCCGCGGCGCTCAAGCCCCCGCGCGAGTTCAGCATGGAAATGGCCCTCGAATACATCGAGGACGACGAACTGGTCGAAATCACCCCGAAGCAGATCCGCATGCGGAAGCAATTCCTCAGCGAAAGCGAACGGAAGCGCAGCGGGCGCAAAGGTTGATCGGAGGAGCGAACGTGAAAATCGATAGGATCACCCACAACCCCGGTGTCATGGGTGGCAAAGCTTGCATCCGCGGGATGCGACTCACCGCATCCACGATCGTCGGATTGTTGGCGCAGGGACACAGCCACGAACGAATTCTGGAAGCGTATCCTTATCTGGAAGCCGAAGACCTCCACGCCGTGCTGAATTATGCCGCGTGGCGCTTGGAAGAAAGCGAGCTCGTCTTGGCGGCTTCGGAATGACGCTGTCAATCGTGATCGATGTCAATCTCAGTCCGGAGTGGTCACCGTACTTGATCGCTTCCGGTGTCCGAGCTGAGCATTGGTCCACAATCGGGCCGGTCTGGGCCAGCGATGTCGAGATTATGTCTTGGGCTGTGAATCACGGCCGCGTCGTTTTGACCCACGATCTCGATTTCGGAACGTTGTTGGCACTCACCCACGCGGAGGGCCCCAGCGTCGTGACCATCCGCAGCCGACGTGTGTTGCCCGACGATGTGGGCCCGGACGTGGTCGACGTGTTGAGGAAGTTCAACGATCTGTTGCTGGCCGGCGCCTTGGTCGTCTACGACCAACGTCACTCGCGTGTGAGGCTGTTGCCATTTTGACCCGACGGCGTTCCGAGTCGCTCCTTCGACTATCGATTTCGAGCGCGGTACTCGCGATCGCTCTCGGCGGTTCGGGTTGCACCCGGTCGCTTCAAGATTTGACCCCGCCCCCCGCCACAAAGCCGAACGTGGCGACGATGGGTGAGACCTATCCCAAAGGTCGCATCGCCGGGCGGGTCACTTGGAACGGCGATGCCCCCGATGTGCCGCCCATCAAAGGCCTCATCTCGATGCCGGATGGACTGCGTTGGGACGAGATGCCCAACCACATGGTTCCCGCGATCGACCCGAACACCCATGGGTTAGCCGAGGCGGTCGTGTTCCTCAAAGCTTGCGATCCCGCGTCGACGAAGCCGTGGCCGTTCGAACCCCTCCGCATCGAGATTCGGGATCGCAAGATCGGGGTCGCTCAGGGTGCCCGCGCCGGTCGAATCGGATTCGCCCGAGTCGGCGAGCCGATCGAAATGGTGTCGCGCGACGACGACCGCCACATGCTCCGCGCCCGCGGCACGGGGTTCTTCACCCTGCCGCTCCCCGACCCAAACAAACCGAAGTCCCGCGCCATCGACGCACCCGGCGTCACCGAATTCACCAGTGCCGCCGGGTACTTCTGGAGCTCGGCGGAAGTCTTCAGCTGCGAACACCCGTACTACACGACGACCGACAAAGAGGGGCGATTCTCGCTCGAGAACGTCCCGCCCGGCGAATACGCGCTGATCGCCCGGCATCGGAATTGGAAGTTGTTGAACTCCGAGCGCGACCCGGAAACCGGGAAGATCATGCGGCTGAATTTCGACGCCCCCTTCCAAACCGAGCGCGCGATCACCGTTCTTCAGTCGGGCACACCCGACGTGTCATTGACGCTGCCGAAGTGAGTTCGCCCATGATCATCTACCCCGCCATCGACCTGCTCGCCGGCCGCTGCGTCCGCCTCCGCCAAGGCGACTATTCGCAGGAGACGGTCTTCTCCGACGACCCCGCCGCCGTGGCGCGCGAATGGGTGCGCCAAGGGGCCGACCGGCTCCACGTCGTCGATCTCGACGGGGCGAAACGGAGGGAACCGGTCAACGGAGCCGTGATTCAACGGATCGTGGAAGCCGCCGGTGTGCCCATTCAACTCGGCGGCGGTATCCGCAGCGAGGAA
>JANOSQ010001085.1:0-3471 GCA_031415915.1 Fimbriiglobus sp.
ATGATTGGGGGCGGTTGGTCTGGGGCACTCTTCCCGCCCGAGCCGGACGCGTGCGCGAGGTAATTGCAAACACCGTCCCTCCCCAACCCGGCTCGCACAGCGCCGCCGCCGCCTTCGCACCGTTCTTCGCTTCGATGGACTTGGACAACCTCGTTTGGAAGGCCCGCCGGACTTACGACCTAAACTGCAATTGGAAGGTTTGCGTCGATAACTACCTCGATGGCGGTTACCACATCCACACCGTCCACCCGGCGCTGGCGGGCGCCATCGACTACGCCGCGTATCGCACCGAGACCTTTCTCTTGTGCAGCGTGCAGAGTGCCCCGCTTCAAGCCGCGCCGGGGGATGTCGGCAGCACCCGCACGGGCGTGGCCGCGTACTGGTGGCTCTGGCCCAACTTCATGGTGAACCGCAGCGGCGGCGTCATGGACACGAACTGGATCCTGCCCTTGGCGCACGACCGCTGCCGGGTCGTGTTCGATTTCTATTTCGATCCCGCCGCATCGCCCGAGTTCATCGAATCGAGCATCCGCGTCGCGGAGCAAGTTCAACAGGAAGACATCACGATTTGCGAAGAGGTCCAGCGCGGCCTCGCCAGCCGGAGTTACCGCACCGGCCGGTTCAGCCCCAAGCGCGAGAATGGCGGGTACCATTTCCACCGGCTGTTGGCGGCGGCGCGGTAGGCCGTATCTCTGAGAGTGGGAAGCGGGCACTCGGAGATTTCGCCATGGCCATCGTCCACCTCGCGCTCGGCAGCAACCTCGGCGACCGCCGCGTCCACCTCGACCTCGCCGTGCGCCGGCTGCGCGCCGAGCCCGGCGTCCAAGTGCTCCAGGTCTCGTCGTACTACGAGTCCGACCCGCGCGGCACCGAGTTCGCGAATCAGCCGAAGTTCCTGAACGCCGCGGCGGCCATTTCCACCGACCGCTCGCCAATGAGTTTGCTCCGCTTGCTGTTGGACATCGAGCACGACCTCGGCCGGGTGCGAACGCGGCCGAACGCTCCGCGCACCGTCGATCTCGACTTGCTGCTCTACGAATCGCTGGTGATGGACGAACCGGAGTTGACACTGCCGCACCCGCGGATGCACGAGCGCGCCTTCGTACTGATCCCGCTCGCCGAAATCGCCGACGACGCCGTCCACCCCGGTTTCGACCGCACCGTCGCCGAGCTTCTGGCGGATGTCCCGACCGGCGAAGTCACGCTCGCCGTGGCCAGGCAGCCCCTCCGCAAACGTGACCTCATCGGCTTCCGCACACTGGTTACGGGGAGTACGTCGGGCATCGGCCGCGCCATCGCCGAGGCGTTCGCCGACGCGGGATCGGGGATCGTCGTCCACGGTCGCTGCCGGGAGAGCGCCGAAGCCACGCTGAAACAATTGAGGAAGTACGAGGCTCCGACCGAGTGCGTGCTCGCCGACCTGCGCGATACCGCCGAGCAGGATCGTTTGATCGAAGAGGCGTGGGGGGACGGCCTCGACGTGCTGGTGTGCAACGCCGGCGCCGACACCCTCACCGGGGACGCGGCGAAGTGGACCTTCGAGCAGAAGCTCGACGAACTCTTGGCGGTCGATTTGAAAGCGACGATGCGGCTGGCACGGGCCATCGGTGAGAAGATGAAGCACCGCGGTCGCGGGGTCATTTTGACGATGGGGTGGGATCAAGCCGAGGCGGGAATGGACGGCGACAGCGGGCAACTCTTCGGCGCGGTGAAAGGTGCAATCATTTGCTTCACCCGCAGCCTCGCGCTCGGCTTGGCCCCGGCGGTGCGGGTGAATTGCCTCGCCCCGGGCTGGATCCGCACGAGTTGGGGCGAGACGGCCTCCGCCGCGTGGCAGGAGCGCGTCCGCAAGGAAACGCCGCAACAGGTGTGGGGCCTGCCCGAAGATGTGGCCCACGCCGCCGTCTGGCTCGCCAGCCCCGCGGCCCAATTCCTCACGGGGCAGACCATCCGCATCAACGGCGGCGCCGTCCGGGCGTGAGTTACTTTCGGTCCTTCAACGCCCGCTCCGCAGCGGCCCCCGCCGGGCCGCCGAATTGCTTGATCTCCGCCAGTCGCTCCCGCGCCGCTTCCCCCTTCAACGCCTCCAACACGGCGACGGCGCGGAGCAGGCGGAGGGGTTCGCCGACCAAGCCCGAGTCGGGCAGTTTCTCCCCGGCCGCGACGATCGTGCCGATCAACTTCCCGGCCCGTTCTCGCGTCTCGGGATCCGTCGCTTTCTCCTCGGCGATCTTCAACGCGGGCAATGCGGGGGCGCCGATCCCCGCCAGTTCCTTGCTCGCCTCGTCCCGTTCGGCGAATTCCTTGGAACCGAGATTCTTCACGGAGCGGTCGATCTTCTCCAGCGCGGACGCGGCGTCCAGAATGCCGTTGAGCGCGATCGGGTTGACGGCGGGCCACGCGATCCCGGCATCGGTGGCATTCAGTTGCGACCACGCCGTGTTCAATTGCTTCTCGGTCGGGGCCGGCTTGCCGCGGCGACCGGTGATGTCCCAAAGTAACGCGGTGTCGTCGGCGGCGATGGTGGAAAGCGTCCGACCATCGGGGCTGATGCTCAGTTGGGCGATCGACCCGCGGCTGCCGGTGAAGCGCCGCACGGGGCTGTGCGTGGCCAATTCCCAGACCACGACCGTGCCGAGCGCCCCCTGTGTCCCCGCCAAGAGCAGCCGGCCGTCCGGGGAGAAGGCGACGGTGGTCCAAGGGCCGTCTTCCCACGTCCGTTCGAAGTTCACCACGGCGGCGCCGGTCTTGGCGTCGAAGACCCCGACGCGGACGACGGAGGTCACGGCGATGCGCGAGCCGTCCGGGGAATAGGCGATGTCGGCCTTCAAACTGCGGGCGACGCGGGCCTTCCACAACTCCGGCCCTTTGTCGCCGCCGTTCGGATCCCAGACGCGGACGAACCCGTCGCGGCCGATGACGGCGACCGATTTCTTCTCGGGGTGCAGCGCGAGAGCCAACGCCGGGGCCGGTAGCGCGAGCGTCAGTTTCAGCTTGTGCAAATCTTCGGTTCCGACGAGGAGCTTGGGTTTCTCCCCGCCGACCGCGGCCGCGACGAGCGTATCGTCGGCGCTGACGGCCAAGTGCCGGACGCCGTCCGGGTAGAGGTCGAGGTTGTGGGTGTGCGCGTCGTCCTTGTCCGTCATCGGCACCTTGGTCACGCGGGCGCCGTCGGAAAGATAGAAGGACGATTTCGACCGCGCGAAGGCGACGATGGGTTTGGCCTGTTCGGATAGCAATTCGGGCGGACGTTCCCCCGACCACGCCGAGATGCCTTTGCGATCGAGGAGCCAGTAGCCGCCCTTCGAGCCGGTGGGTACCAGCGCGCGGAGGTCGGTCACCGGTTCGCCCTTCGCGACTTGCTCGGCGCCGTCCTTCAAGTTCCACAGGCGAATCCTCGCCGTGGCGAATGAAGCGCCGCTGTCGGTCGCGGCCTTGGCCCCATCGGCGGAGATCGCCAGCGCGGTGATT
>JANOSQ010001086.1:0-6844 GCA_031415915.1 Fimbriiglobus sp.
CGAGGCTGCGCCGATGGCGGCCCAACAGACCCCGAGCGGCCAATGGGTCATGGATTCCAGCAAGTAGACCGAGGCGACCAGCAGCATCACCGACCCGACGGTCATGAGTAGGGCGCCCAAACCGTAGCATTGGGCGACTTGTTTGGTCCGCTTGAGATCTTCGATGAATTCCGCGCGGATCAATTCGACTTGCTGTTTGAAGAGCAGTTGCGCGTCGGAAATGATGCCCGAGAAGAGCTGGGTCAAGCTCGAATTGGGCGGGGCCGATTCGCGGATCGTATCGACCGGGGTCTCTTCGGTGAGCGTCATGGATCGTCTCCCAGCGGGTGGATTTTCCATGGGAAATCGCAATTAACATGCCACCGTCCCGCAATCGAAAAAGCCCGCTCGGAATCGCAATTCCGACCGGGCCGACGGTTCGTTCCAGGTGAAAATCAGTTCCGCACGGCGCCCATGAGTTCCTTCACGGCCCCGTCCGCGTCCCGTTTGACCTCGTCGAATTCGACCGCCGGGCCACCCTCGTCTTCCATCCGGCCGACCGCTTCCCGATCCTCGATCATGTGTACGGTGGGCAGGGAGGCAAAGTCGCCGCGGAGCACTCGGAGGGCCATCTTTTCTTGATCGATCTCGGAGCCCGAGCGGAAGCCGAAGGCGTGGAACAGTTGGCCGATCAGCGAAGTGCGGCCGAAGATGTACTGGAACATCACGGCGCCGCCGATGATCGGGACGATGAGGAACATCAAGTTCACCGTGAGACTCAGCCCCAAACCGACGACGATCAGCACGCCGGCGGTCGCTTTGGCGGCGCGCCCGGCGGTCCATTCCACTTCCAATTCGCAGAGTCGTTCGGTGATCGTGCTCGGGCCGGCTTCGATGACCTTTTTTAGCCGGCATTCGAGAGCCGCTTCCATTTTGGTCGAAGCGGGCGTGCAAGCCGACGTGGGCAGTGGAACAACGGGAGTGGCCATGGAATCCCCCAGAGGAGTCGGCGGGCCGAGGATCGCGACACTTCCTGTGTGAAAATCCGACTCGCCAGTGTGGAAGCCGTACATCCCTCGGCCCCAATCAGGCTGATGCAAACGGGATGCCAGCCAAAGCCGGGGCAACGCAAGACCTTATCGGTGAATTGTTTGTCGTCGCACATCCCACGAAAAACCCCCGTCGCCATCGACGGGGTTCGAGACCGACTGAGTTTCTCGTTACGTCAATGCTCGCGGCGAGCGACCGAAGATGAGCGAGACCACAAACAGCACCACGAAGACCATGAAGGTGATTTTGGCCGCCCAAGCGGCGATCCCTTCGAGGGCGGTAAACCCGAGCACCGCGGCGACCAAAGCGATGATCAGAAAAGTGATGGCCCAGCGTAACATGGTGAACTCCTGAAGCGTTCGGGGATGAGCATTTGCCAATGCTGCGATGTCCGAGCGATATGCAGGTCATGTGCCAAGATACGCCAGAAAATGTTGGGAGCTTCGGGTGACATCGATTGGGAATTCGACTGCCTCGTGGAAGCGTCGAGTGAGCTGTCGATGGTTCCGACTGTTCCAACCCACAGCTTCCACTGCTTCCACAGCGTCCATACGGGGGTGTCCCCAAAACAGATGGAATCAAGAATCGGCGGCCGAATTCGCACCGTATCCGAAATCGGGCGGGTGGTCTCCGTTGCGTTTCCCTATCGGTTCGGTTATTCGCCCAGCAAAAGGTCAAGCTGGGGAGTGGAACGTGGGTCATCATCGGCACCGATCGCGGCGCGTCCTCGCCCTGAGCTGCTTTCTGCTCACGCTCACGGCGGCGGGGCCGGCGTGCAAATTCTTGAACCCCGAAAAGCGCCCCACACCGTTGCCCGAGGGGGTGCAGCCGAACGATCTCGTCGACATCGCGTTCAAAGAAGAACCGGCCGACCCGCTCGGACCGTTGGAATCGACCGAGATCAACAAGATCTTTTTGGAGCGCCGGGCCGAAGCCGCGTTGGAACGGCGCGCCCGCGAAGTGAAAATCGGCAAGGACGCGGACGGGAAACCGTATCGCCAGAAGGAACACAACATCCTCGTCTTGTCCGGGGGCGGGGTCTTCGGGGCCTATCCGGCGGGCATCTTGTGCGGGTGGTCGGAATCGAAGAAAACCCCCCAAGAAGGCGGGCGGCCGTCGTTCGACGTCGTCACCGGGATCAGTACGGGAGCGTTGATCGCCCCGCTGGCCTTCTTGGGTCGAGACTACGACCAGACCATGAAGGAACTCTACACGACGATCCAGAACGACGATGTCTTCAAAATCCGCAAGTCGATTCGCTCGCTCTTCGCCGAATCGCTGGCGGACAACACCCCGTTGAAACGGCGGATCGAACAGATTCTCACCTTCGACCTCATGGCGAAAGTGGCGGCGGAGAACGAGAAGGGCCGGCGCTTGTACGTCGGCACGACCAACTTGGACACGAAGCGGTTGGTGGTCTGGGACCTCGGCGCCATCGCCGCGAAAGGCACCCCCGAAGCCCGGCAACTCATGGTCGATGTGATCTTGGCCTCCGCCGCAATCCCGGGGTTCTTCCCCTCGGTGCGCTTCAACGTGAATATCGACGGCCGGGCCTACGAAGAGATGCACGTCGATGGCGGCGTCTCGCGGGCCATGTTCTTCCGGCCCCCGTACTACCCGCCGGACAACCCCGATTTGGCGGGTGCGAATTCGTTGGCCGGTTCCAATTTGTTCGCGCTGGTCGCCGGAAAAGCCTACCCGGATCCGGAAGGGGTCAAACCGCAGACGATCGCCGTCGTCGGGGCTTCCGTATCGAACTTGCTCTACGTGACGGCCCGGGGCGACCTGTACCGCTTTTACACCTACAGCATGCTGTCGGGCATGGATTTCTTCCTGTCGGCGATTCCACCCGATCTGAAGGTGACCAATAGCAGCACCAACTTCGACCCCGTCGAGACGACCAAAATGTTCGAAGCCGGGTATCAGTTGGCCAAGGAAGGGGCGTTCAACCGGACGCCGAAGTTGAATCCGAAGAACACCGACAAACCCCAGAAGAACTACCTCTACCCGGACGACAGTCCGGTCCTGTTCAAAGAGCCCGGCCCCGGTTGGCGGAATACTCCACCGGGGTTGGAAAGCGGCGAGCGCGGACGGAACCGAGCCGGCCTGAACTTGGTCGTGAAAAAAGACCCCGCGGCCGCGAATCAGCCGAAGGGAACCGACCAGAACACGGGCGGGGCGCCGCCGGTCACTAAGTAGCGTTGGCGGCGATGGCATCGTAGACGAATCGGAGCTTTTCGATCGCGGCGGGGGGAAGCACGAACGGGTAGGCGTCGGCCATGCCCATCCCCCGGTTCAAGTTGTTGAGTACGTACGTGAGCGGTAGCCAGCTCTCGATCAACCGGTTGAAGGGCGGGATCTTGTCTGCCAAGGGATCCGGGGCGACACCCAAACGCGGTTCGTCTTTGCGGCTCGGTTCGAGCGAAAGTCTGCACGCCGAGGCGGTTTCGAATCGCAGAGCGCGTCGGGGCGATCAGAATCGAAGGCCCAGATGCAGATCGAGGAACTCGCGCTCACCGGTGTGATCGCCGATGTCGAACTCCGCGATGGCGTGCTCAAGCTCACGAAATTCTCGGCCGAGTTCCCAAAAGGAACCGGCGCCAAAGCCGGCAGCTTTTCGGGCACCGCCAGCTTCGGCATCGACCCGCGCACCGAGTTGATCGCCGATCTCAAAATCGACGAAGTGCCCTTGGGTTCCATGTTCGCGGCGATCCCCGGTCTCCGCGATAAAGCCGACGGGGTTCTGTCCGGCGCGTTCCATTTGAAGATCCCCGGCGACAAATTCAGCGATGTGAAATCCTGCGAAGCCGATGGCAAACTCACCTCCACGGGCATCACGGTGTTCGCTCAGAAAGCGGAGAAGCTGTCGGTGCAGGTCGTCTTGATGAACGGTGTAGCCGCGTTGACCAAGGCGGAAGCCGACATCTACTCCGGCACGGTCAGCGGAGACGCCAAACTGCCATTGATCGGCGCGCAGAGCGGGGGATTCAAGATCGCTTTCAAGGGGATCGACACCGCCGCGCTGGTGAAAGCGATCCCGAATAGCCCCGTGAAACTCGCCGGCAAAGTCGACGGGAAACTCGAGGGGACGCCGCATCGGTAGGAAGATAAGAATTTCACCGCGGAGAAAGAAGAGGACGCGGAGAGAGACAATACAGACAGAGTTTCAGTGCCCTAGAGCGGATTTCAAGTTCGCGTAGCGTCTCCGCTTTTTTCGGCCCCCCTCTCCCCTCTCCCGGCTTTGTGGGAGAGGGGAGAGGGGGTGCGCGTATTGAAACAAAAGCTCCCTCACCCCCGGCCCTTCTCCCGCAAAGCCGGGAGAGGGGAGACTTCCATTTTCAGGACACACGATACTGCAACTTGAAATCCGCTCTAATCCCTGCATTGGTCTGTCTCCGCGTCCTCTTCTTTCTCTGCGGTGAAATTCTTAGCTATCTTCCAGCACATCCCAGCCCTTGCGGAACTCGGTTTTGATGTACTGCATCGCTTGGTCGTTGCCGGCGACCATCATCTTCGGCCCGTCCCAGGTGAAACCTTTGCCCGTGCGGACGGCGACGTTGCCGAGCAGGAAGTTCTCGGTCAGCAGCGAGGCGTAGTCGAAGTTGCTGTAGGCCATCTCCGGCTTGCCGGCTTTGATCGCTTCCACCCATTCCTTCTTCTGGTTCTCGTCGTTGTTCCCTTCGAGGATCGGCAGTTTCTCGGGTTTCGTCAGGTTTTTCCCTTCGCCGAGAGCTTCGGGCGTCAGGCGGAACGCGGCGCCGTAATCGTTCGGGCTGAAGAGAATTCCTTTGCTGCCGATGAGAATCGAGCCGCTGCCCGAGAGGGTTTCGCCCTTCTTCAGCACCTTGTCGAGGAGATCCTGCGGCGGCGTCACTTTCTTGTTGTCTTTCTTCCCCTCGTACCAGTGGAACGTCACGGCCGGGAGATCGCCGCGGGCACCGTGCTCGAAGGTCATGTGCGCCCACGCGGGGCAGGTTTCGAGGTTCACTTCGCTCGACACGGCGGAGACCTTGGTCGGGTGCGTGAGCTTGAGTGCCCGGAAAGCCATGTTCGCGGTGTGGCAGGCCATGTCGCCGACGGCGCCGGCGCCGAAGTCCCACCAGCCGCGCCAGTCGTGCGGCGTGTAGACCGGGGCGTACGGCCGCATCGCCGACGGGCCGACGAAACAGTCCCAATCGAGCGTCTTGGGGATCGCCGGCATCTCCTTCGGCCGGGCGACGAGATCCGGAGCCTGCTTCCAAAATTCGCGTGGCCGGTCGGTCCACGCGTGGACTTCCTTCACGTCGCCGATGATCCCGCCTTGAACCAGTTCGACCGCCCGGCGCAGGCCGGGGTGGGACGAACCTTGGTTGCCCATCTGCGTGCAGACCTTGTACTTCTTGGCCGTCTCCATCATCACGCGGGCCTCGAAGACCGTGCGCGTCAGCGGCTTCTGCGTGTAAACGTGCTTGCCGAGGCGCATGCCGAGGACGCTGGCCGTGGCGTGCGAGTGGTCGGCGGTGCTGCAAGTGAACGCGTCGAGCGTCTTGACGATTTCTTTGTCCTCGAACATCTTGCGGTAGTCGCTGAAAGTCTTGGCCTTGGGCCACTTCTCGATGGCCCAACCGAGGCCGCGTTTGGAGGCATCGACATCGCAAAGGGCGATGATTTCGCCGTGGGCGGACGTCTGTTCGATGTCGCTGTGCCCCTTGCCGCCGACGCCGATACCGGCGAAGTAGAGCTTGCCGTTGGACCCCGCGGCCTTGGCGACCGAGAACGCCGGCCCCGTGAGGAAATACCCGAGACCCGCCGCGGCCCCGAGTTGAAGTGCCTGCCGACGATGGAGTTTGCCAGCCATGGAGAGGCTCCTGCGTGTGGGGAAGGGTGGAGTGTAAGCGGGCGAAGGGTGGGGTGCAATGGGTGGGGCAAATCGAGTTAAGCGAGAACATCGACACCCTCGCGTGAACTCGTTGCCAAAACGCTTAACTCGATGCCCATTCGCTTAACAGGCTATGCGCCGCAAGGACTTATGGCGGAGGGATTTGTTAGCCGGACGCGCCAGCGACGGAGGTTTAGTTTGAAAACGCGCTTGGATTTTTCATTCGGCATCGGGTTCGCGGCCATCGCTGGCGCGTCCGGCTAACGTCAACCGGATTAGCCGCGGCGATTTTTGGGCGTCAACAGCGGTGAATAACCTCCGATCAAATAGGCGATGAACCAGAATTCGTAAGCCGGATACGCTATTGCGCCAGAGAAACCGGAGACGAACATGCTGGCCGTGGAATTGAATCCCAATTGATCAACTTCCCACAATACAATAACGAATTGAGTTCCCGCTGAAGCCGTTTGCAGAGTGACAAAGATGAGACAGTAGCGGTACGAATAAAACTGGTTCAGATGGAACAGCGGAAATAATGCGAGCGTGGCATTGATCGACAGAAGTATGAGTAGCGTTACTTCGTAGTCGATCACGACTTTGGTCCAAGGTGCCATCGCCGAGAAGAGAAGGGTGTTTGCGATCATCAACGAATGCGGGAGCAACACGATGGGCGCGACCAAGAACAAGATCCAGCGAGGTTTGTTTTTGGGTTTGGACATGAAAAACGACAAGTAATCTAAAGTGGTCACTCCCAGGGTTGAACTGGGGACCTAGCGATTTTCAATCGCTCGCTCTACCGACTGAGCTAAGTGACCAAGGCGTAGCACCGACAACCTGATTTATAGGCTCCGAGGGAAGGATGTCAACCGGCGTTCGAGGGTTCGCGCGTTTTTGGACTCGGCTCGTCAGAGCCGGACGCGTCAGCGACGTTTGGCGTTTGCCGGGATGAACCGTTGC
>JANOSQ010001087.1:0-7709 GCA_031415915.1 Fimbriiglobus sp.
CGCAATTCGGGATCGAGTTCGGCCGCAGCTACGAATTCAACATCGACGGCGCCCCCCTCGGCACCAAGACACTCGCCGCGGAAGGGTTCAAGAAGGAACTGCCCCCGCCGCCGGCGCCGAACATCAAGGGGCTTCCGGCACTGCCGCTGCCGCCAAATAAAGAGAAGTGAGTCGCGTGGCGGCAAGTTCCTCAACTTCCCACTCGGCAAGTGACCTTCATGGATCCATTGCGCAAAGCGCTCCGCGGAGCGAACGGTTTGCTCCGGATGCGACAAGCTGTTCGACGCGCGGGGTGAACGAGCGAAAGGGAGATTTCTTGGAGGACATGCATCCGCCCGGGGAATGAGAGGCGACGATGCAAAGTTGACTGCGCTACCGTAACATGCGCGGCCGGAAACGACGCGCGCAATTCCTCAGAGGCTGGCAGTCGCCGAAAGATCCGGCATCAAAATCCTCACGCCGCGCTTTCTTTCCAGAAGCTGCGACCCATCGCATCGGCCAGCTTGTGCAAGTCGCCCATCAAATCCAAGAATTGATGCGGCAGCAGCGCCTGTGGTCCGTCGGACATGGCCTTCTCGGGGCAGTTGTGGACTTCCACGTGCACGCCGTCGGCACCGGCGGCGACGCTCGCCCGGCACATGCTCGGGATCAAGTCCGGCCGGCCCGTCGCATGGCTCGGATCGACGATGATCGGCAGGTGGCTCTGCCCCTTCACGTTGGGCACGGCGCTCAGGTCGAGCATGTTGCGGGTGCTGTCTTCGAAGCTGCGGACGCCGCGCTCGCAGAGGACGACGCCCATGTTGCCCTCGGCGAGGATGTACTCCGCCGACATGAGCAGATCCTTGACCGTGGCGCTCATGCCGCGCTTCAATAGCACCGGAATCTTGGTTTTGCCGAGCTCGTTGAGGAGGTCGAAGTTCTGCATGTTGCGGGCGCCGACTTGGTACATGTCGGTGTAGCGGCCGATCAAATCGACTTGCCGCGGGTCCATCACTTCGGTGACGACCGGCAGTTCGTACTTCTCGCCGACGTCTTTCAAAATCTTCAGGCCGTCTTCGCCCATGCCTTGGAAGGCGTAGGGACTGGTGCGCGGCTTGAAGGCCCCGCCGCGGAGGATGTTGGCTCCGCCGGCTTTGACGTACTTCGCCACGGTGTCCATGACTTCGTAGCTCTCGACCGCGCAGGGTCCCGCGATCATGGCGAGGCTGCCGCCGCCGATTTTCACTTTGCCGACGTAGACCGAGCTGTCGTCTTTGTTGAACTCGCGGGAGGCGAGTTTGAACGGCTTCAGGATCGGGATGGCCTGCTCGACCATCGGGATTTGCAGGAGCATCTCCGCGTTCGGCATGGTTTCGTCGCCGATCACGCCGATGATGGTGCGCCGCTCCCCCCGGCTCAAGTGCGGGGTGAAGCCGAGTTCCTTGATCCGCTCGACGGCGTGATCGATCTGTTCGAGCGTGGCATCCGGCCGGAGGACGAGGATCATGGGGGTGGGCTTCGCAGGGGAGGTATTGATTCGCTAGCCGGACGCGCAAGCGACGGCTACGATGCGGGTAAGTCCGTTAGTATCGTCTATCCATGTCCCAAATTGTGCACCGTCGCTTGCGCGGCCGTCTAACGACCTACTCTTCCGACGTCGCCGACACCGGGTACGAACCGAGCGGGGTGACGGCGTCGCAGATGGCTTCCAAACCTTTGGTCGTCTTCTTCACCTTCGGGTCTTCGTGGTGGCCTTCGAAGTCCACGAAGAACACATACTCGCCCTTGGCCTCGCGGTAGGGGAAGGACTCGATCCAAGTCAGGTTCACCTTGTTCGACTTGAAGACGTTCAGCACATCGGCGAGGGCGCCGGGCGTGTGCGATACTTGGAAGACGAGGGCCGTCTTATCCTTGCCGGTGCGGGCGCTGTCTTGCAGCGCGATCACGGCGAAGCGGGTTTCGTTCTCGGGGTGGTCTTCGATCTGGGCGAAGATCGTCTTCAACCCGTACCGCACCCCGGCTTGCCGGCTGGCGACGGACGCGGCGAACGGCTCCGTTTGCACCAGCCGCGCGGCGTCGGCCGTGCTGTTCACCGGGTGCATACTCGCGTTCGGCAGGTTCTTGCCGAGCCACTGCCGGCATTGCGACAGCGCTTGGGCTTTGCTGTACACTCGCCGAATTTCCGCCGGCTGGCAATTGGCGAGCAAGTGGTGGTGAACCCGCATCCGGATTTCGGCGCAGATCTTCACGGTCGGGTTGCGGATGAAGCAATCGAGCGTATCGGCGATGCGGCCGTCGGTGCTGTTTTCCAGCGGGACGACGCCGAAGTTCGAGTGCTTGCGGGCGACTTCGTCGAACACCGCTTGAATGGATCCGACGTGCGAGTATTCGCTCGATTGGCCGAATCGCTCGATGGCGGCCAGGTGGCTGTAGCTGTACTCCGGCCCCAAGAAGGCGACGCGCTGGATGGACTGAATGGCCCGGGAACCGCTGATGAGTTCGCGGAAGATCGCCTTGAGTGTGACTTCCGGCAGGGGGCCTTTGTTCGCTTTGAGGATGTTGCCGAGCACTTCCTCTTCGCGGGCTGCAGAAAAGACCTCGCCGCCGCTTTCGGACTTCACCTTGCCGATTTGCGCGGCAATCCCGGCCCGCTTGGAAAGGGACAGCAGGATATCGAGATCGAGTTTATCGATCTGCCCGCGGAGTTGCTTCAAGTTGCCGGCGGTGCTCATGGTGCGCCTGACGATGCCATTGGTTGGGGCGTAAAGTTCTACCCAACTTCAACCTACAGCCGCGTGAATGGAGCGTCAACGAATCGGCGGTCGGGAAGCCTAAAATAAGGGAGAATTCGAATTCGGGGCTGATGAAATGGCGTGCCGGAATGGCAGCGGCCGAAGGAATCGGTGGATTTGTTGTGGAAATGTACCACCGCAAGGTATTGTTTTATAACATCTTGCGACGCAAAGCGGCCGTCGATGTCTCACGGATTTCCAATTGGCCCGCACCTTGCTTAAACAGGTGCGTTCACCGAAACATCGACCTTCAACCCAACACCACAATCGGGAGACACCAACATGGCGGAAGAGAAAATCATCGGCATCGACTTGGGCACCACGAACTCGGTCGTCGCGGTCATGGAAGGTGGCGAGTGCAAAGTCATCGCCAACGCCGAAGGCAACCGCATCACCCCGTCGGTGGTCGCGTTCGCCAAAGACGGCACCCGCTTGGTCGGCGATCCCGCCAAGCGCCAAGCGGTCACCAACCCGACGAAGACGATCTACTCCATCAAGCGGTTTATGGGTCGCCGGCACGAAGAGGTCGAGTCGGAAGAAAAGCTCGTACCGTATAAGATCGCGGGCGGCCGCACCGATCTGGTGAAGGTCGATGTCGACGGCAAGAACTTCACCCCGCCGGAAATCTCGGCGATGATCCTGCGGAAGCTCAAGGAATCGGCGGAAGCCTACCTCGGGCACACTGTCCGCAAGGCCATCATCACCGTCCCGGCCTACTTCAACGACGCCCAGCGCCAAGCGACCATCGATGCCGCGCAGATCGCCGGCTTCGAGACCGAGTGGGAAATCGAAGATCCGAAGACCAAACAGAAAACCAAGCAACGGATGCGGATCATCAACGAGCCGACCGCCGCGGCTCTGGCGTACGGTTTGGACAAGACCGGCAAGGATCAGAAGATCGCCGTCTTCGACCTCGGCGGCGGTACGTTCGACATCAGCATCCTCGAACTCTACGACATCGACGGCGTCGCCAACTTCCAGGTGAACAGCACCAACGGGGACACGCACCTCGGCGGCGACGACTTCGACCAAGTCATCATCGACTTCCTCGCCGACGAGTTCAAAAAGGATAACGGCATCGACCTCCGCAAGGATCCGATGGCGATGCAGCGGTTGAAGGAAGCGGCCGAGCGGGCGAAGAAGGACCTGAGCCAAGCGACTTCGACCGATGTCAACCTGCCGTTCATCACGGCGGACGCCAGCGGGCCGAAGCACTTGATGCAGGCGATCACCCGCAATCAACTGGAACGCCTCGTCGAGCACCTGATCGAGCGCTGCAAGCGTCCGGTGTTGAAAGCCCTCGACGACGCGGGTCTGAAGCCGAACCAGATCAACGAAATCGTCATGGTCGGCGGCATGACGCGGATGCCGCGCGTCATGCAGTTGGTCAAAGATATCTTCGGCAAAGAGGGTCACAAGGGCGTCAACCCGGATGAAGTCGTCGCCATCGGCGCCGCGATCCAGGGCGCCCAGTTACTCCTCGGGTCGAAGTCCGAACTCCTGCTCCTCGACGTCACACCCTTGAGCTTGGGCCTCGAAACCTTGGGCGGCGTGATGACGGTGTTGATCCAGCGGAACACGACGATTCCGACCAAGAAGAGCCAAGTTTTCACGACCGCGGCCGATGGGCAGCCCTCCGTGGAAGTGCAAGTTTTCCAAGGCGAGCGCCCGATGGCGGTGGACAACAAGAAGATCGGCAACTTTCACTTGGACGGCATCCCCCCGGCCCCGCGCGGTACGCCGCAGGTCGAAGTGACCTTCGACCTCGACGCCAACGGTATCCTCAACGTCCAAGCCAAGGATTTGGGCTCGGGCAAAGAGAGCAAGATCCGCATCGAGCAATCGAGCGGGTTGAACGCCGCCGAGATCGAGAAGATGAAGCAGGACGCCGCGCTGCACGCCGACGACGACAAGAAGAAGCGCGAGTTCGCCGAGGCCAAGAACGAAGGCGAGAACAAGGTCTTCCAAGTCGAGAAGATCTTGAAGGAATCGGGCGACAAGATCGGCGAAGCCGACAAGGCCGTGGTCGTCAAGGCCGTGGACAAGGTCCGAGACGCGTTGAAGGGCAACGACCCGAACGCGATCAAGAGCGCGGTGAGCGAACTGGAAACCGCCGCGCAAGCGATGGCCCAGCACCTCAGCAGCCAAGGCCCGGGCGCCGCTGGGGCGACCCCGAGCGAAGCCGAGAAGAAAAACGACGACGTCATCGACGCCGAGTACGAAGTGAAGAAGTAGTCATCACCTCGCCGACAAACGGGAAGGCGGGGCCATGGTGGCCCCGGCTTTTTGCGCCGAACGGGCAAACCCCGATTCACACCGTCAGCACCCGATCGCGTGCGACGATCGGCCAACTGCCGACGACCAATCCGTTCTCGGCGATCAGCGCTTCCTTGTGCAGCGCCACCGTCGGGCAGATGTGGCTGGGCAGGGCATAGACCACGTCGCCCGGCTGGTAGCGCTCGGCGTGCGCCGTCTCGACGATGTAGTGTTCTTCGTTATGGCCCACGGGCGTGTGCGGGGCGAACTCCAGCAGATGAACGCGCTTCCCGGCGGGCGGGTCGCTGGCCACGGCCTTCGTGCCCAGGTCGAGCGTCACGCGGTTCGCCGTGGGCTTGCTGACGACGCGCGTCAGCAGCACCGCCGCGGGGGTGACGGCACTCAAGTCCGCATACTTAGAGCCGTAGCCGAAGTCGTGCAAAACA
Source organism: Fimbriiglobus sp. (assembly GCA_031415915.1). Lineage (GTDB taxonomy): Bacteria > Planctomycetota > Planctomycetia > Gemmatales > Gemmataceae > JALHQU01. The sequence goes on from JANOSQ010001087.1 coordinate 5,474, forward strand.
TAGGTTCCGGGCGAGCATTCCAACCCCGGCACATCCTTGATGGCCGCGTAGATCGGGAAGCTCGGCGTCCCACCGCAGACGATCCGCGGCACGGGGAAACCCGCCTTCTCCAACTTCGCCCGCAGCGCCAACACCGGGGTCAGCAGGGTCCGTACCGCCGCTTCGCGATCTTCGTGGTGTTCCATGTTGTTGTGGCCGTCGTAGACGTGGAAGCCGCCGGGCCGCAAACCGGGACTGCGCGCGATCAGCGGGTACAACTCGGCCGCACCCGAGAGGTCGATGCCGGTCCGGTCTTGGCCAACGTTGATATCGACCAGAACGTCCGCTGACAAGCCGTTGGCACTGAGCGCGTCGGACAGTGCGCGCACCATGGCAGGGTGGTCGGCGATCGCCGCGAATTCCGTGCGCGGGTACTGCCGGATCAGCTTGGCGAAGCGGTGGAGGTTCGGGCCGACCAGCGGATACGAAATCAGCACCTCGGGCACGTCGGCCATGGCGAGCATTTCCGCTTCGGCGATGGTGGCGCACTTGTGCTTGAGCACCCCGGCTTCCAGTTGCATCCGCGTGATTTCGAGAGTCTTGTGCGTCTTGCAGTGCGGCCGCAATCGCCCCGGCCCTCCGGCGAGGGCGATCACTTCGGCGATGTTCCGCCGGATGATCTCGGGGAAAAACACGAGCGCCGGGCTCGGCACCGCGGCTTCGTCGATGAGTCGGTACGGGTGGGTCATAGTAGTTGCCGAAGGAAGATAAGATTAACCACAGAGGCACAGAGACACAGAGAAGTCAAAAGCGGCTAGAACCAAGAAAGCTGGAGCGACTCACAAACCATTCGCCTCACCCGTGTATGTTTTCCTTCTTCTCTGTGTCTCTGTGCCTCTGTGGTTAGTCCGGATTTCATTTCAATAGGCCATCGAGTTCATCGACGAGTTTGCCGAAGTGCTTGAGCGCCGCGTCGACCGGTTCCGGGGTCGCCAGATCGACCCCCGCATCGCGGAGCAAATCGAGGGGGTCTTTACTGCTGCCGCCGCGGAGGAAGTTCAAGTAAGCAGCGAGGTCTCCCGAGCCGCCGTTCAATACCTTCTGCGACAGCGCGATCGCGGCCGCCAAGCCGGTGGCGTATTTGTACACGTAGAACGCCCCGTAGAAGTGCGGAATCCGCAGGCACTCCAAGCTCTGTTCGTCGTCGAGCGTCATCCCCGGCCCGAGGTAGGTTTCCAACAGTTTGCGGTAGGTGTCGCGCAGGGCTTGCAGGGTGAGTGGTTCGTTCGCCTCGGCCTGCTCGTGGATGATTTTCTCGAACTCCGCGAACATCGTCTGGCGGACGATGGTCGCCCGCATGCTGTCGATTTCCTTGTTCAGGTAGTAGGCCCGTTCACGGTCGCTGGTCGCCCGCTCCATCAGTGCCCGCGACAGCAGTTGCTCGTTGAAGGTGCTCGCCACCTCGGCGACGAAGATCGTGTAGTTGGCGTACTGGTACGGCTGGCCCTTGCTGTAGTGCGTGTGCATGCTGTGCCCCGCTTCGTGGGTCAGCGTGAACACGTCGTCGAGCACATCCGGCTTGTAGTTCATCAAAATGAACGGGTCGCTGTCGTAGCAGCCGCTGCTGAATGCCCCGCTCCGCTTGCCCTTGTTCTCATAGCGGTCGCACCACCGACCGCGCAAGCCCTGCGCGAGCGTCTCGGTGTAGTTCGCCCCGAGCGGCTTGAGCGATTCCAACACCAACTCCACGGCGTCCGGCCACTCCGTGACTTTGCGGAACTCGGTCAGGATCGGAACGTAGGTATCGTAGAAGTGCAGCTCCGGCAGGTTCATCGCCCGTTGGCGCACGGCGTAGTATTTGTGTACGGCCGGGAGGTTCGCCCGCACCGCGGTGATCAGATTGTCGTAGACGCTCGACGGCACCTGATCCGGGAACAGCGACGCCTCACGGGCACTGCCGTAGTTCCGCACTTTCGCATTGTAGACGTCTTGCTTCACGCTCCCCGCCAGCGTCGTCGCCAAGGTATTCGCATGGTCGGCGAACTCGGCGTAGTACTGGTGGAAGGCTACCTTCCGCAGCTCGCGGTTTGGTTTCTCCAAGCAACTGGCATAGGTGGCGTGCGACAGTTCGATCGTCCGGCCGTCGAGGGTGATGGTGCCGAACTTCATGTCGGTGTTGGTGAGTTGGCCGAAGACTTCCCGCGCCGTCTGGGCCGATTCCAACTGCAGCGCCAATAGCCGCTCTTCCTTTTCGCTC
>JANOSQ010001088.1:0-1591 GCA_031415915.1 Fimbriiglobus sp.
CCACATCGGCTTGACGCCGCAGTCGGTGCACCGCATGGGCGGGTTCAAAGTCCAGCGCGATGGGGAAGCGCTGGTGGAAGACGCGCTCGCCGTGGAGCGAGCCGGGGCGTTCTCGATTGTTGTGGAAGGGGTGCCCGCGGATCTGGGCGCGAAGATCACGCGGGCGGTGTCGATCCCGACCATCGGCATCGGCGCCGGGCCGGGCTGCGATGGTCAGGTTCTGGTCTGGCACGACCTGTTGGGAATGTACGACGGATTCCGGCCCAAATTCGCCAAGCGCTACTCCGAGATCGGCGCCTTGGCGACGGCGGCGCTGGCCGAATATTGCCGCGAGGTGCGGGCGGGCGAGTTCCCCGCGGCCGAGCACAGCTTCAAGTGAGGGACGCGCGATGAAGGCGGTGATACTCGACATGCCGGCGCACTGGCTCGCGGAGCGCAAGCGCAGCGGCGCGGAGCGCTTCGACGAGATGTGGGAAGGGGTGTTGCATATGTCGCCCAGCCCGAATGATTACCACCAAGACATCGTCTTGGATCTCGCATCGTTTCTGAAGCGCCACTGGGCGAAACGCGTGCGCGGGCAAGTGAAACAGGAACTGAATCTCGTCCACCCCGACGATGAAGTCGATTGGGTTCACAATTATCGGATTCCGGACATCAGTTTGTTATCCGCGGATCGGATCGCCTTCAACAAGCATACCTATATCGTCGGTCCGCCGCTGGTGTGCGTCGAGATTCGTTCCCCTTACGACGAGAGCTACGACAAGCTCGATTTATACGCCATGCTCGGCGTTCCCGAAGTTTGGATCATCGACCGCGATACGAAGCAACCGGAGGTCTTTGTGCTCACCGATGTCGCGTATGTCCTCGCCGAGCCGAATGCCGGGGGATGGATCGAAAGCTCGGCGATCCCCGCCGAATTGAGCGCGACCCCATTCAAGAAGCTCGCGATCCGCCTCAACCGCGACGATGCCACCCGCGCCGAGATCCCGGAATGACCGCCCTGCCGAGCGCCGACGCGCGCCTCCGCCCCCTGAAGGATTTGAAGCCGGGCGAACTCCTGTTGCACGAACTCTACCGCAGCATTCAAGGGGAGAGCACCTACGCCGGGTTGCCGTGCGTGTTCGTGCGCACGACGGCTTGCAACCTCCGCTGCACTTGGTGCGACACCCCTTACGCCTTCAACCGCGGCGAAGTCTACACCCGCGCCGACGTGTTGGCGAAGGTTCTCGCCTTCGACACGCCGCTGGTCGAACTCACCGGCGGGGAACCGCTACTGCAACCCGATGTTCTCCCGCTGATGACCGAATTGTGCGACGCGGGCAAGACGGTGCTGCTCGAAACGAGCGGATCCATTTCCATCGAAGCGGTCGACCCGCGCGTCCACATCATCATGGATTTGAAGTGCCCCGACAGCGGCGAGTGCGAGGCGAATCTCTGGCCGAACTTGGAGCGATTGAAACGCACCGACGAAGTGAAGTTCGTGATCGCGACGCGACGGGATTGGGATTGGACGGTCGATATTGTAAAGCGGCATCGATTGGATACCCGGCTCACGGTCCAAATCAGCGCCGCATTCCACGATGTGACCTTG
>JANOSQ010001089.1:0-3324 GCA_031415915.1 Fimbriiglobus sp.
CAATTCATCCTCGGCTTCACGCCGACGTTTATGGCCGGCTTTTTCCCGATGGATGATTCGCTGAGCGAAGACAACCTCGGCCCGTTCGCGTGGAGGCGATCGTACAGCGTCGGGCCGGTGGCGCCGTTTCTCGGGTTCGTGACGTGGGTGGCGATCACCGTGCTGCTCGGCGTCGCCGTGTTGCGGCGCGTGACCGCGGCGATGAATCGCGGCCCGATCCCTCAGAGGCTCGCCCGCAGGCCTTCGCGGTAGCTGGGGAACGCCGGCTCGAACCCGAGGGCGGCTTTGGCCGCGGCGTTGGAAATGCGGCGATTGGCTTCCCGCGGTGGTTCCGCGGCCGGTTCGAACCGCGCTTCGGGCGCGCCGAGCAACCGTGCGAACTCCGCGTAGAAATCACGCCGCGACACCGGGGTGTCATCGGCGATGGCGAAGGTGCGGCCGACCGATGCATCGGTGCGTTCCGCGGCGAGCACCGCCCGGACGCCGTCGTCGACGTGGATGAGGTTCAGCCATTTGTCGGCGTCGCCGACGTACGGTTCCCCATTCAACAGCGACTGCTTGCGGATCCCCCGGTTCGGCCCGTAGATCCCGGCGAAGCGCAGGATCGTCGCGTCGGGCCGGGACTCGCGGAGCGCCCGCTCGGCCTCCAAAACGATGCGCCCATTCTCCTCGCGCGGTTCCGTCGCGGAGTCGCCGTCCACGAGTTCGCCTTCGGTTTGGCCGTAGACGCTGGTACTGCTGATGTAAAGGAAGCGCCCGCCCGCCGGGAGTGCGGCGAGCAGGTTCCGGAGGCCCTGCACGTAAACGTCGCGCATCGAGCGCCCGGCGGAGCGATCGAGACCCACGGCGTAGAGGATGGTGGAAGCCGCGGGGAGGCCGGTCAAACTCGCGGGGTCGAGCACATCGCCGGTGATCGGTACGAAGCCTTGGGCGCGGAGGCCGTCGCCGCGGGAGCGGGTCAGCGCGTGCACCGGCCGTCCGGCGGCGAGCCAAGCCGCGCCGACGCGGGCGCCCAAGTAACCGCAACCGACAATCAAGGCGGGGTCGGCCATAGCCGCGGTTACCTTTTCAGCCCAGCGGGCAGATCTTTCAGGCGTTGCACTTCGAGAATCTCGGTGGCGTACCACGTCTTGCCGGTGGCCTTCTTGACCCCGACGCACTTCGACGGATAATTCGCGCCGTCGTGCTCTTTCCAGTCGCTGAACCGGTGGATGTCCGTGCGCCAGTCGATCCGGACGAGACGGCTCTTATCCTTGTCGAAGTAAAGATCCATCGGCGGATCGATGGTGCCGCTCACGCGCAACCCGAACGCCGGTTTATCCGTTTCGGTGATCTCCGGGATCACTTCCAGTTTGGATTTCGGATCGGTGATCGCCCCGAGCGTCCAAGCCCAGACCAGAAACGTCGCCGGTTCCTTCTCCTCTTTCACCCGCTCCGTCTTCCCGAGCCACCAATACGTCGGCGGCTCGAGCACCGACACGCGCTCGCTGCCCTTCGCCTTCGGATCGGCGCCCAAGGTGAGTCGCTCCTTGATCCGGAACAACTTCAGCAGTTTGTCCTCGCCCCCGGCGGCCGTGACGACCCGCTTGACGAGTGCCTTCGAGTCCGGCTCCGCGGCGCCGACCACCGAACTACCGAGCGCGGCGGAAACCAAAGCGATCCAGGGAACGATCCGCATAACGGTGTCCTCGCGAGGTGTGCGGTCATTCTGGTCATGCGATACGGGAAGTTCAACCGGGTTCTCGCCATCACCCACCGTAGCCCTGCGCCGCGATGATGTCGCCCCATTCCTGGGCGATGCGTCCCTTCAACTCGGCCGATTGCTCGTACTTGTTCGTTTCGTAGCTCGAGCTGCGGCGGGCGTAGGCTTCCAATTTCGGCCGCGCTTCGTCGAAGCCGCCCAAGTTCAACCCCGAGTAGATGCGCTCGGTGCCGGCGACCAAGTCCTTCACGAAATCCTCGTAGCGCACTTCGATGAGGTTGCCCGCCGGGATCAGCGCCTTGGTCGCTTCGTAGCGCGTGTGGATGGTGCGGAATTCGCGGAAGACCTTCGCTTCCAACTCCGGCGATTGCGTCGGCGTCTGGAAGCCGTGGCGCTTGGCCATCAACATCCAGAGGTTGACCGTCGAGGAGAAGAGCACGCGCGGATCGCGGACGATATGGACGAACTTGGCGTCCGGGAAGAGTTCCAGCAGCGCGGGGATGCGGGCCGTGTGCGGCGGCGACTTCAGCACCAACCGGCGCGAGTCTTTGTAGGCCACGGTTTGCACGAACTTGTAAAAGGTGCGCTTCCACGCGGCGTATTCGCGCGGTGTCAATCCGCTGAGGTCGAGTGAACCGGGGTGCAGCGGTGCGTTCTTCGGGAAGGCGAAGTCGGTGTAGGTGCTCGGGGCGCCGAGCAGCGCCAGCGCGAATTCGTCTTCCTGCGGGCGGTCCCACCCCGCGGCCATGTTGTCCATGGGCCGTTTGTCCGGCAGAAGGATCGAGCCGTACTTTTTGAAGAGAGCTTCGGTGAGCAAGAAGTTGCACGGCTCGAAGCATTGCAGCGTCGTCGGCGAGGTGTAGCGTTCGTCGAGAATCAGCAATTCGTGGAGCAGCGTCGTGCCGGTGCGCCAGTGACCGAGGACGAAGATGGGCGGCTGGTCGATGCGTGTGCGGGCGATGCGATCCCCGTGCAGGCTCGTTTGGCTCCAGCGCAAGAGCGTCTGGCCGAAGCTGACGCCCGAGACGATGGCGGCGATGTACCAGTACGGCGGTTCGACGCGGAAGCGGTTCTTCGAGAGCAACTTCAGCCAAGCGAAGAAGTCGCAGCCTTCCCAGACGCGCGGCGCCCAATCGCGGTGGGCCGGTGTTTTCGGTGCGGACATCGGGTTTGGTCAACCGTGCGGAGGCGTTCCCGTAACTTAGCGGTTTGCGGTTCCGCGGGGAGTTCGGACTGGATTTTCTGGGGGTTGCTCGCGCGGGCGCACCCGGAGGTCGATTGCGAGCCGGCGCCGTTCGCCGCGTGGCTGCTCGTCGGCCTGTCGGTGTTCATCCACTTCCTCGGCATCTACGGCGGCTGCGAATACGAAGCGTGGCAGCGCCGGCACGATCCCGCGAATCGGCCCGACGACCCGCACGGCCGCTGCTTGTTCGAACTGCGCGACACCCAAATCGGCGCCCATGTGAACGGGCTGCTGCGGAAATGGGAAGAGTAACAACGCGTCATCTCCGGTTCCCCCTCTCCGTTTCGGAGAGGGGGCTAGGGGGTGAGGTCTGGCGCTGCAACTTCAGCGGCCTTCCGCTTCGCGCGTGAGACCTCACCCCCCGGCCCCCTCTCCGAAG